>NZ_JACSMC010000003.1:0-174737 GCF_018618435.1 Exiguobacterium sp. s150
GTTCCAGGCCTATAGCGAACTCACAGCGGCCATCGAGAACTACATATCGTTCTACAACCACGATCGTCTCCAGAAACGACTGAACGGCTTGAGCCCTGTCGAATACAGGTCTCAAGCCGCTTAGGCTGGTTTTCATTATTTACCCTGTCTACTTGACGGGGAGCAGTTCAATCGTCTTAGCGAAATGGTTCGTCTTTCTCGATATATGAATAGGGTTCAAGGCGATTATAAAATCGTGACCGTCCGGAAATAGTGGTCGAACAAGTCGATGGCGACATCGATGGCCCGCTCATCTGGGTTGAGCGTCGATTGATGCAACCCGGACCCCATGTCGTTCACACCGAGCCATACCATAAACCCGGGAACTTGTTTGAGCATGTACCCGAAATCTTCTCCCGTCATGGCCGGCACGCACGTCTTGTACGAATAGCCAATCTCCTCGACCGCCTCTTCGAACTGATACAAGTAACGCTCGTCGTTGACGACCTCGTGATACCGGTTGCCGAACTCGAGGTCGATGTGAACGTTATACGTCATCTCGACACCGGCGATGATTTGACGGATGCGTCGTTCGAGGACGACCATCTCTTTGTCCGACAGCGCCCGAATCGTCCCATCGAGTTTCGCTGTGTCGGCGATAATATTCTCTTTCGTACCGGCCACGACTTTACCGATGCTGACGACGGCACTGCCCATCGGGTCGATGTTGCGCGAGACGACCGTCTGTAATTGCATGATGAGCGCCGCTTGCACGATGACCGCGTCGATGCCGGCATGCGGGAACGCCCCGTGCCCGCCTTTTCCGTGAATCGTCATGTGAAGCTCACGTGCGCTCGCAAACAACACGCCTGGACGCGAAGCGACCATGCCGACCGGGTACTCCGGAGCGACGTGAAGTCCAAACATCGCATCAGGGCGGAAATGATAAAACAGCTCTGACATCGCCATCGGCTCGGCACCGCCCGGCCCTTCCTCGGCCGGTTGGAAGAAGATGACGAGGTTATGGTCGAGCGGTTCCTCGACCGAGCGTTTAATGAGACCGAGCGCGATCGCCATGTGCACGTCATGGCCACACGCATGCATCATCCCTTCATGGAGCGAGGCGAACTCGAGACCAGTCTCTTCCGTGATTGGCAGACCGTCCATATCGGCCCGATAACCGATCGTCTTGTCGCCAACGAGTCCGTCGACACGGACGAACAGCCCGGTGCGCCAATGCGAGATGTGCACCCGCGGCGACTCGAGCGAGCGAATCAACTGCTCGAGCGTCGCTTGCGTCTTGAACTCTTCATACCCTCGTTCTGGAATCAAATGTAACTGCCTTCTTGCTTCAATCGCCCAACTCATTCCACACTCTCCTTCGTCACTTCTTCAACAACTTCCCAAAACGCCCGCACTTGTGCCAATTCAAGCATCGACTCGGTCGACAGCATCCACGTGTCCCGCACGAGCGGTGTCCCGTTCGACGACGTGAGCGGGATCTTATGAATCGACTCGACATCCCGAATCGTCGACTCGGGCAAAATCGCAAAGCCAATCCCATGGAGCGCCATCTGTTTACACGTCTCGATTTGGTCGACGACGAGCGTCGTCATCGGCGGGCTCGAGAACCGTTCTTGCCACCATTCGAGTATCTCTTGATAATACGTCGAGTCGCTCTTGAACTGGATGAACGAACGCTCGTTATTCTTCAACTGTTTTAAATCCGTCATCTTCAAATCGACGAGGTGGAGCGAATCCGAGAACAAACGCATCTTCTCGCCTCGCCAATCCGGATTGCCACGGATGATGCCAATATGAAAATTTTCTTCTAACATATAGCGCATCATCTCGCTCGACCAACCGGTCACCAACTTGACACGGACCGATGGATAGCGCTCAACGAAACGCTTCAAGACGCGCGGCAACCAATACTGCCCCATAATCGAGGCGACGGCAATCTTTAACGTACCATACACCTCACCTTGCTTCGCCGTCAACTCTCCGCGAAGCTCTTGCTCTTCGCTATACATCTTTTTGGCAAAGTCGATAATCTTCTCACCGTCCGGGGTGAGGGCGAGTCCGCGGGTCGAGCGGACAAAAATTTTCTTTCCCCACTGATGCTCGATCGTGACGAGCCGTTGACTGAGCGCCGGTTGCGACACGAAAAGTCGTTCTGCGGCTTTACGCATATTCAATTCCTCGGCGAGGACGATTAACACTTCCACTTCTGATACTTGCATGACGTCACCTATTTCTCTATCGTTTCGAAACCTGTATACTGGATACGTTATTGCTTCACTGTATCATATCATGTTTAATCAATTTTTTGAGTTGTCAGGAGGAACAATGATGCAACGTCACCATTTTGCCTTTATCGTCGCCACGATTGCGACGCTCGGCAGTCTTTACTTTTCTGAAGTCATGCTTTACTTGCCGTGCAAGTTATGTTGGTTCCAACGCATATTTATGTATCCGCTCGCGATTTATTATATGACCGTCATGTTCACGAACCGTTCCGTCAACGGATTGTTCGTCGGCCTCATGGCGGGAACGGGATGGGCCATCGCCCTCTATCATGTCATCCTCGAGCGTATCCCGAACGGAGATGCGTTTTGCAGCAATGATTGCCTCATTCGCTGGGTCAACTATTTCGGATTCGTCACGATTCCGCTCATGAGCCTAATCGCCTTCACACTCATCTTGCTCATTCAGTTCGTCCCGTTTCGTAAGCGATAATTCAGGAAAAGAAGCGTTGGCCCTGTGGGGCCGACGCTTCTTTTCAATCACTGCCACCACTCGTCATAGAGCGAGGCCGGCATATGGTGCTTGTGACGTGCCCGCTTGAAAATCGTCTCGATCCGCTCTTTGATGGCCGCATCGACGTCTTTTCCTTCGAGATAGTCGTCGAGTTCATCATAGGTCATGCCGAGTGCGACTTCGTCCGGGAGACCCGGTTTGTCGTCTTCTAGGTCGGCTGTCGGCACTTTGTAAATCAAGCTCTCGTGTGCCTCGAGCTCGTGCAACAGCGCTTTGCCTTGCCGTTTGTTCAGCCCCGTGAGCGGTGTCAAATCACAGGCGCCGTCACCATGTTTCGTATAAAAGCCCGTCACGTACTCGGCCGCATGGTCGGTACCGACGACGAGCGCCCCGAACGTCGCCGCGATGTCGTATTGAACTTTCATCCGTTCGCGCGCTTTCGTGTTCCCTTTATGGAAATCACCGAGTTCAAATCCGGTCGCCTGTTGGAACGAGGCGACCGAGGCGTCGACGGCCGGTTTGATGTTGACCGTGAACACATTGTCCGGACGGATGAACTCGATGGCCCGTTGCGCATCGTCTTCGTCATGTTGCTCGCCATATGGGAGACGTACCGCATAGAACGTATAATCGCCGCCGTCCTGACGTAGTTCTTCCATCGCGAGCTGACAAAGTTTTCCGGCAAGCGTCGAATCTTGGCCTCCCGAGATGCCGAGCACGAGGCCTTTCGCTCCGGCCCGTCTGACGTAAGCCTTTAAAAAGTCGATTCGTCGGCGCACTTCCTCAGCCGGGTCGATGTTCGGTACTACGTGTGTGGATTCGATAATATGTTGTTGCATCAATGGTTTCCTCCCTCATCATCAGTTCGTTTGTCTCATTGTCTGACAATGAAACCTTATCGTCAACTTCTTTCATTCCCATATCAAAAAGACGGAAACCTCGGTTCCCGTCTCATGATTCGTTATTGGATGCGGAACGCTGTGACGTCTCCGCCAATCGGAAGCAATTCAAGGAATAGCGATTGACCTTCTGTCGGCTCTTCATCTAAAAGGGCGCCGAACACGAAATCTCCTGTCGAAGCTTGCGCCGCACCTTCTGCGTACACCATATGTCCGTCGGAAATGCTCCACTCGAACTCTTCGACGTCCGTAAACCCTGAGACCTCGATCAACGTGCCGTTACGTTTGATCGTCACGTCACGGAAATCACCATCCGTTTGCGGACCCTCGGTCGTTTCCGTGCCCGACTCTTCGGCCGCTTCTTCGGTCGCTTCTTCACTCGACTCCTCAGCAGGGGCTTCAGTCGCCTCGACCGTGAACCGCGTTTGGTCGGTCACCGCCATTTCCGGAGCGCCTTCGACTTGCCCGAGACCGACAAAGTCGGCCGTGTAGTCCCCTGCCGCTAGGTCGAGCGGGAACGTCTCGTCGAACACTTTCGTTTCGCCGGCTTCCCACGTCTCTTCAATGATCGATTCCGTGAACATGTACTCGCTACCGTAATCGAATACCGTCGTCTCCCCGTTCATGACCATCAATTGGAAACGTTGCGACGAGTTGAACGTCACGTTCACCGGCACGTCGTTCGGGTTCGTCATCGACACACGGACGACCAACTGCTTCGCGGCCGCATCGTAATTCGCATCCGTCTCAAGCGTCAACAAGGCAGGTGGTGTCGACGTGTTCCCGTCCACATCACTCGCATTCTCTTCTTCTTTCCCACACGCTGCCACGACGATGAGCAATGCCGCGACCGCGACGAGCAACCAAGTTTTCTTCACGTATCCCACTCTCCTCTGAAAAATAAAAAAACGTCTATAGCACTAGTGTATACGTTCGTGCAGACGTTTGTAATCTATTTCCTAATATTATTTACCTTTTTTATGAAACTTGAAGCGTTTCAGCGTATTGTTGTAAACCAGTCATGAACAACGAGTCAGCGACGTCGATGTCTGAACGAACTTGTGCAGAGATCGAGAACGTCTCACTATGGATTGACTCAAAGACGACGGTGATGATGCCATCGACCACTTCCTTATAGGCTACGAGTTCGGGTGTTTCTGCAAAAAGCATCATGAGTATGGCTCCTTTTTCGATATGAGATATACTCAGTGTAGCAACGTTTCAAAAAAAATAACGTCTTATCGTTCGACAGGTCGAACGACCTAGTCGACAACGTGTCGAATGTATGGAATGAATTGTTAGCCGTTTTCAATTAGAGACTTCTTTCCTATAGAAAAAGAGAGGAAGAACGCAATTCGTCCCCCTCCCTTTGCCTATTCTTGTAAAAAATGACGAAACTTTGTTGTCGAATGATTTATTTCGCACGATTCGAAATTTGTTGCCATACCGTCCCGAGTGCCGTCTCGCCGCTCGTGATCCGCTCTTTCGCCAAGCGCGCTTGGAGCGCCACTTCGAACTCGGCGTCGTCCTCAGCGATTCTCAACGCCGGTACGGCTTGTTCGTCACCACAATCGAACAAGAAGCGGGCCGCTCGCCAGCGGACGAGCTTGCTCTTATCTTTCAACGCTTCAATCATCGAAGGTTGCGATTGCGGGAGCGCCCAGTCGGACACGGTGTCCCCTGCTGTACGACGCACGATCGGCGATGAGTCGACGAGTGCCTGTTCGATATACGTGACGTACTCTTCCCGGTTCGTTTCAAACATCCCAATCATGACGACCGCTTGACGGCGAATCGCCATCACGTTATCCTCGAGCGCACGTCGGAAATAGACGATATTATCCGGGACAATCTCGAGTTCGTCTAGAAACGCCAATCGCTCTTTCCAGTTATCGGATTGCAAACGGTTCGCATTCGCCTCGTAGTCGGCCTCACGTCCGAACGCGCGCGCGACGATTCGCGTCACGCGGTCTTGCGGGTACGCCGCCTCGAGTTCCTCCAAGACGACGTCCGCCACGTCTCCCAATTCACCATAGCGCGGTGCCTGTTCGACCCAGCGCCGGTCTTGAATCACATTTTTCACTTGTGCCTGCACATCAATCGCCGCATCGACGAAACGTTTCGATAGGCCGACTCGCTTCTCTTCGTCCCCTTTGACGAGCTTGATTTGCATCGGCACGTCTAAAATGAACTGGATCGACACATGTACCGGCTCGTAATCCGCTGCCATCCGAGCGGCGGACACTTCTGGCACGTCTTCACCGAAGGCGCGACGAATCTCGTTCATGACGTCGTGCCAGTCATGCTTCGGATGCCGCTCGACTGCCAAAAAGTCCGAGACGGCATAGACCGACTTGACGCCGCGCAGGGCAACGATATCTGAAATGACGTCCGGGACGTCCGTGCTCGCCTTGTCATACGTGACGCCTCTACCTGTGAACGCTGGCTCGACGATAATTTTCAGATTGTTCGGGCTCGGCGTCGGTTCGATTGCTATCAGTTTCATTGTCATCACCTCACCCTCAATCGTGACGAAAACGACAAAAAAACGCAAGCGAGTCGCTTGCGTTTGTGAACGTTAGAATAGGGCGATGAACTGTTGGAGTGAATACGTTTCGCCTTCGGCAGTGAACGTATCGTCTTCGGCGATTGGCTCGAGGAAGAACGTTTTCTCGCCATCAGCTTTCACATAGCCAAAGATGTGACCCGTCTGATAGAACATCTCCACAATCGTCACTCGTCCGAACGTCATCCCGTCATTGATGACTGCCCGGTCCTCTAACTCGCCGCCGTTGTACAGTTCAATATACGTTTCCATGTTGTAGTCGCTCCCTTTGTGTTTGTTTTCACAATTCATTTCTATCAAACAAATGAAGGGAGTTCAAGTTAAGATTTTGCGTGACGCTTCCAAAAATCAATCCAATTGTAATACTCAGATAACACTTTTTGAATTTGAACAATCGACTTCTCATCATGCAATCCATCAGTACCAATCTTTTCTTTACAATGCGTAATGAAAATTTCATTTCCTGGTAAAACGTTTGCCTTATTTGTGGCAAATATTTGACGGAGGTGGATTTGGCAACGGGCCGTCCCGAGGATGCCCGGCGAGGCGCCGGCAATCATAACCGGTTTACCGCCGAGCGGTGAACCCGGTTCGAGCGAGAGCCAGTCGATCGCATTTTTCAGCACGCCAGGGATGCTATGGTTATATTCGGGCGTGACGACGAGAAACCCGTCCGCTTCACGCACTGCTCGTTTGAATGCGATGACCGCTTCCGGTTCATCCGGATCGATTAAGTCATCGTTATATAGCGGCAGTTCGATCGAGTGAATCGAAATGTCGAATCGACCGCGTGCAAGTTCGATAATCGAGTGCAAGAGCGCCGTGTTGTATGATGCTTTACGTAGGCTGCCCGATACTGCGACGAGTTTAAACGGTTCCATGGAATTCCTCCTTAAGCCAAGCGTTGATGAGTCGTGCCTCTTCTTCTGGTGCTTCCATCATCCCCATATGACTGACGGGAAGTTTGCGGCAAGTATGACGTTCGGCACCGAGGAACGCCCGCGCCTCATCCATGTTCGGGTCTTTCTCTCCATATAAGAATAGGCCCGGCAAGCCCGTATGGCGCACCGTATCGGTCTCATCGGCCCGGTCTCGGATGGCGAGTTGGGCCGAGATGATGCCTTCCTTCGACATCTTGTAGCCGATCTGTTTCGCTCGTTCGATAAGCGCTTCAGCGGAATCCTTTGCGAACACACTCGGAATCATCGTGTCGATAAACGGATCAACCCCTTCTTCAACGACGCGCTCGATTGCTTGATTGCGCTTTTCCCTTGCCTCGTCCGTATCCGAAGCGGCGGTCGAATGAATCAAACCGAAGCCCGACAATTCGTCCGGATACCGGCGCAGCAAGTTCGTCGTGATATAGCCACCGAACGAGTGGCCGAGCACGACCGGGCGCGCGATGTCTCGCAATCGAATTTCTTCGATCACCCAATCCGCAAACGCATCCATCGTCTCCGGTCCGCCAACTTGTCCGTTATGGCCAGGCAACGTCAACGCATTCACCTCCGCCTCAAGGAGCGGCTCGAGCGCATCAAAATAATCCGGCGATCCACATAACCCGTGCAACAATACGACGTTCATCCTCGTTCCCCCCTCATCACCCACTCGTCTCGTAACAACCGGTACATCGTCAAATCCATGAATCGTCCATGACTATACGCATAGTCATGGAGCAACCCTTCTTCGGTGAAGCCAAGTTTTTGAACCAATCGATTCGACCCGTCATTCTCCGGGGCGACGAGTGCCGAGATGCGATGAAACTTGAACTCGTTGAACCCGTGGTTGATGACGGCCGTCGCCGCCTCGTGCGCCACACCCTGGCGCCAATGACTCTTCGCGACTTCAAAGCCAATCTCGGCCCGGTAATATTGCGGGGTCCAATTATGGAAGCCAATCGTCCCGACCAGCTCGTCGGTCACACGGTCGCAAATGGCCCAACGGATCGCTTTGCCTTGCTGGAACTGGTCTTTGAAATAGGCGATGACGTTCTTTGCTTCATAGACGGCAAGGAGCGGGTCGGACCCGTAGTATCGCATGACGTCCTCGGTCGACAAAATCGTATAGAGCGCCCGGGCGTCACGAGGTTCAAGCTCTCTCAGCGTGAAGCGATTCGTAGCGAGCTCCGGAAAACTTTTCTTTAACCCCCACATAATGAACCCGCCTTTCTTTATCCTTTTTTCAATTATAGCTTGTTTTCCTCCAAAATCGTCAGTTCAACCCTCTCGAACATGGCGTACCGGAAATGGATTTGCTAAAATTAAGGAAAGCGACTTCGAACTGAGGGGATAAACATGTCAAAACAGTTATTCTACATGAAACAAGACCGGGAATTACAACGTTTCACACTGCACGGCGTAACGTTGAGCGATGTCGCCGAGGCGCTCTCGCTCGCTCGCCCGATGATTATCTGCCGAACGGACGTCAAAGCGATGCGCCAATCGACGCGGACCCGTTTCCGTTATATCGAGGCGCATGAACTCGCCACGTTTTCATCACGATATTTAAACAATCAGACGACGTTCACCGCCATCGACTTTCCGGACTATCATGTGCTCGAATCGTTATCGGACCACGAGATTGCCGAGATTCTGTTTTTAAGCCATATGGAACGAGGGTTGAAAACGCCGTTTCTTCACTCGATTCAAAATGAGATTGCTTTCTTCAACGAAGCGAACGATCGACATAGTAGCCTATACATAAGAGATTGGGCCTCGATCAATCGTTTTCTTCAAAGCGTGCTTCAGAGCAAACTCGACCGTGACATCCGAAACATCAGCTTCGTCCCGATCCCGCTCCAAGTCATCGATGAATTGCTCACCCTTGCCCCGCAAGGGTTGATTATCGACTTCGACCATACGAAACGGAGCTTGTTCAATCGCTATATCACCATTTCCTTCTACGTGGCGGGCCGTTACGAGGACATGTCGGTGTTAGAAGAAGACTTCGACGCGAAGAAAGAATCGATTGCGCTCAAAGGCCAATTGACGTATCGACGCCGCACATGGGAAATCGAGCGGTTTTAAGTTCATCGATGTACCGAACAGACAAGAGCCTTCATGTTTTAGGTTCTTTTTTGTTATTGCGGGCAGGCAAAATCTACTTGAAACCGCATCGGGCCGGCGCATAAATACTATTTTTAAATTTTGATAACAAATTGTCTAAATTTTTCGTTAAATTGACTCTTTTCTTTTTGGGACAGGGCGTTATACTAGGAATAACCTTCTCGAGGAAGCGAAGGCAATATAGAGAAAGCGAGGTGAAAATCTATTCATCACGCAGATGGATAGATACACGAAATGGAACAACTGAAAGTACAGGGAATTTCTTCGTTCACCAAGTTTGCGACGAATGGAAAAATGCTGAAATTAAAAGATGCCATTGCCGGCGAGCAACGAATTTCGCTCCAAGAAGCGACCGATATTCAAGTCTCGATGCTCGACGAGGACCATTCGCGCTTCACTATATTCGGTCAGACGAACCCGCTCGTGGAACTGACCTTGCCTCACCACTCTTGTGACGTGCTTCATGCCTGGTTACTGCACAAGCTGAAACGACAAAAAATCAAATTGGCCTCGAACGCCTGACGAAAAGCCGTCCCCTTTGAAAGGGACGGCTTTTCTCATGCGCCTCACGTGAAGAGCGAGACGAACCAGCTGATTAGAATCCCGACGAGCGCGAAGTCGGAGTCGCCGAACGTCGTACTCTCGAACCCGAGATTTCCGAGGAGCGGAAACAATAGTGCTGGCAAAAAAGAAATCAATCAAACATCCTTCCAAAGATGTCGAGCGCGGCGATGATGACACCAGCCCCGGCTCCGATGATGACGAATCCCATGATCGTCTTCAACGTCTTCGATTGTCCGTTTTGAATACGGCAACATCATTGTGAGCAATGGTAACGTCACGTCGTTCTCATGCATGAGAACTTGGATAATCCGTTTGCTTTTTTCATTTAGTAACATAGTAGAGGCCTCCTACACCTTCAGTATACGAGAGAAATCAGCCCTTTATGTAAGCGTTTACGACAGGATTTCCGGGCCGACCCTTCAAAAATTCTGTCTGACCGCTAGCGGACAGAAAAAGGCGAGGGATTCCCCTCGCCTCATCGATTCATTCCGCCGCCGGTGCTTGTTCGTTTCGTCGGTAAATCGTCACACCACCATGTTTCGCTTCCCCAACGACGTGAAACAACCACCCTTTCTCGACCAATAAGGAACGCACCGTCAAAAAGTCCTCTTTCGGGACGGTCACTTCCCCGATTTCACCGTCAAGCAGACGTTGCATCTGTGTTTCCCACTCGTTCATCTCACGCTCCCCTTTCCACTTCGGCATTGGCCCAAGCGAATAATCGTTGCCCGGTCGTGACGACGTCCCCGGGTACATATACGTCTTCCGGCACGCGAGACACAGCAGTCAAATCCAACCGGCTTGCCAAGACGATCTCGTCATCAAGCATTTCTTTCAAGTATTGAAGCGCAAACCCTAGAACGTCTTCGTCCGTCGTTTTCCGACTCATCGCGAGCGCTTTTTCGTATGCCGCATCCGACTCGTTCGCTCTCAACAGCACACGTCCCCCTTGAAGCAAAGCGAAAGGCGGCAATGCGTCGACATGGAACACTTCATACGCCTTATACGCGGTCTCGTCGCATGACAACAGCGGGATGAACGCGTTAGCCGCCGTCCATTTTTTCAACTGGAACAACGTCCGCATCGGGGTGAACGAACGGGCCCTGGTCTGGTCTTTCTCCACTAAAATCGTCGGGACGGCTGCCTGATCGGCTGTCAGTTGATCCATGAACAACCAACTCTCGACTTCTGTCACAAGTATCAATTCTGTTTCCTCCTCAACCACCACTCGGAGACGACGATGACGACGATTGCCACGAACCAGCCTCCGAGGACGTCACTAAAGTAATGAACGTTTAATACGACTCGGCTAAATGAGACGAAGACGACGAGCGTCATCGCCAACAAGACGAGTACGGACGAACGATTCGCCCGATAGAGCGAATAGGCAATCAACCCGTAGAGGGCGAGCGACCCTGAAGCGTGTCCGCTTGGGAAGCTATACGTCGTCGCATCGAGAGCGGCGTCGATGAGCGGACGTTCGATGCCATAGACGAGCTTTAGCAATTGCGTCAATAGGAGCGTGCCGATGACGACGATCGGCAAGCGGAATGCCTCGCCTCGATTGCCGCGCCATAGCCAGAACAACATCCCGACGAACGAGAGCCCGATCAAGACGCGCACGCTTCCGAGCTCCGTAATATAGGCGAACGTCGGCCCGGCGAGCGGCGCAAGCCGTTCATAGACGAACGTATCGATTGGTGCGGCCGCCCCTAGAACGACAATCACCGAGACGAGGGCATAGCCCAGCGTCCCGGCGAAGAGGAGCAGTTTAGCTCGACGATCCATCAATATAATCCTTTTCGTTCGCGCATCTCGTCTTCTCCGAAATCGGTCATGTCACGCAAGCGGTGCGCGAGTCGACCAGAGGCGTTCGCGGCAATCGCGCCGACGAGGTCGTCCATGAACGTATGGACTTGACCATCCTCCATCTTCGTGTCGAGCTGCTTGATGATTCCGATTTTCGCTTTATCTAAGTAACCGAACGTCGTGACCGCAATCGAACCGTACGTGTTGACGGCCCCGATCGCGATTGTCTCGTCGACCCCGAACAAACCTTCGTCCGATGCGACGATGGACAAGAGCGGCTCCGACAACTGACCGCGCTCGGCCAAGATGTCGAGTTCAGATCCGACGAGGATGGCATGCTGCAGTTCGCGTTTATCGAGCACGGCCTCGACCGAGTCCATGCAATCTTTTAACGTCAAGTGTGGCGAATAAGGCGCCTGCATCTGATAGACGATTTCACCGATTGATTCAATCGATACGCCTCGTTCAATCAAACGGGCCCGTGCGGCCTCGCGGACGTCTCGTGAGTGCGGTACATTTTTCATAATTAGGCGGGCGCTCGTCCCGCTCCACATCCTTTCCTCTCGAGGACATGATACGTCCTCATCGTACTTCCATTCCATTATACTGAAAAATCGAAAAAAAGACTAAGCCCGCTTTGACTTCCCTCCATAAATCGTTCATCATAAATGGGAAGACCACTATTAAAGGGGGAACTGGAATGAAGATTGGGGTAGTCTTATTTCCATCAAAACAAGTTCAAGATTTCGCCAACTCGTATCGGAAGCGTTACGATACAAAGTACGCGCTCATCTCACCACACGTGACGGTTAAAGAGCGTACGGAAGTAGACGAAGCCGACTTGCCGAGAGTGCTCGAATATTTGCAGCAAGTCGCCGACGAGACGAAGCCGATCCAATTGAAGATTGATGGTGTCCGCTCGTTCGCACCGACGAATAACGTCCTCTACTTAAAAGTGTTACCGACACGCGAATTGGCGACGCTCCAACAAAAATTACATGAAGGCGTCCTCAATCAGCCGCCGAAATACGAGTTCCTGCCGCATATCACAATCGGTCAAGACTTGGCCGATGCCGAGCTGTTCGATGTGCTCGAACGTATGCGGATGGAACAAGTCCATTTCGAAGAGACGATCACACGGATGGCCGTCATGTATGAGCTTGAAAACGAAACGTGGAACGTCTATGAGACGTTCCGGTTCCGCGGATAATATTAGACGCTCCGGTCGATAAGACGACCGGGGCTTTTCTGTTGTTCGGCTTCTAACCATTCTTCTTGCCGAGGCCGAATCCGCTGTACCCGCTTGATGCGCGTCACCGGTTCGATGCTTGCCCGTTCAGTTGGTTGGACTTGGCGATTCCCGTATTGGACGACTGTGAAATCAACCTGATAAGGACCCATGACTTCCCCTCCCTCACAGGTCCTTACCCGAAACCGTTCCACGATAATACAAAAAAGGGCGCATTGCCGCACCCTTTCCCAAACTTATAAAATATGGTAGCCGCTATCGACGTGGATGACTTCTCCCGTCACGCCGCTGCCCATGCTAGACAAGAGGAACAATGCGGTCGATGCCACTTCTTCTGCCGAGACGTTGCGACGAAGTGGTGCCTTCTGCTCAAGTTCAGACAAGATGCTGTTGAAGTCACCGACGCCTTTTGCCGAAAGCGTGCGAATCGGACCAGCTGAAATGGCGTTGACGCGGACGCCTTGAGGGCCGTATTCGTTCGCCAAGTATGTGACGCTCGAGTCGAGCGCGGCTTTCGCGACGCCCATCAAGTTGTAGTTCGGCACGACGCGTTCTCCACCGAGATACGTAAGCGTGATGACCGCGGCGTCAGCGGCGAAATATGGTTTCGCTGCTTTGACGACAGCCGTCAAGCTGTAAGCCGAGATATCGAGCGCTTGGGCGAACTGCCTGCGCGTCATCTCAGAGAATTCACCCCGGAGCGCCTCTTTGTCCGCGAACGCGATCGAGTGCGCGATTCCTTGAATCTCGCCCGCTTGTTCATGGATCGTTTTGAACGTCGTGTCAATCGCTTCGTCATTCGTCACATCACACTCGAGCAGGAGCGCGTCTCCTTTAAGTTCAGCTGCGAGTGACTCGAGTCCCGACTTGAACCGTTCCGCGGCATACGTGAGCACGAGCTTCGCTCCGGCTTCGTCTAGCGTTTTGGCAATCGCCCAGGCGATTGAACGTTTATTGGCGATCCCCATGACGACGTATGTCTTGTTCGTTAACGTTGGATAGATTGACATTGTAAACTCCCCTTTTTTAGTACCTGGTGATAATATCTGTTATAAGATTACAGAACGGTGTCTGTTTTGTCAACCGACTCAGAACGTATTGCGATTTTTTTTAGTTAATGTAAGATAAATACGTATAGAAAGGGTGACACGACTCCACATGAACCGCATTCAATCTTATTTTAAAAGTTTGGACACGACGCTGTTGACCATCGTCTTCTTTTTGATGGTGATTAGCCTCGGAGCCATCTACACGGCCCAGCCGATGCTCCCTGTCCGCCTGCAAGGCATCAACTTTGCCGTCCAACAAGCCACTTGGTATGTCATCGGGTTCGTGGCGATGCTTGTCGTCATGACGATCGAATATGAACAGCTTCGAAAGATTCATTGGTTTTTATATGCGTTCGGTCTGATTTTACTCGGTGGGCTCATCCCGCTCCGCGACACGACGCTCGTCCCGAACATCAACGGGGCGTATGGCTGGTATAACTTGCCGGGATTCAGCTTCCAACCGGCAGAGTTCATGAAGTTGTTCTTGTTGATCACGATGTCGACCATCATCTATGACCATAACAAACGATTCGGCACATCGCAGCTCGACACGTGGCTGTTGACGAAACTCGTGCTCGTGACATTGCCGCCGCTCGGGCTCATCGTTACACAGCCTGACCTCGGGATTGGACTCGTCTTGATCACGATGCTCGGTGCGGTCATCATCGTCTCCGGGATCGGTTGGAAGTGGCTCCTCGGCCTGTTCACAGCGGCCGGAATCGCCATCGGCGGATTCATGTATCTGTTCTTCTTCCAGTTCGAGACGCTCTCGAAGATTTTCCCTGGTCACGCGCTCAACCGTTTTCAGGCCTGGATTTATCCGTACGAGTATTCGGACGATTTGGCGTTCCAGCTCATCAAATCGCTCCAAGCGATTGGCTCGGGACAAATGTTTGGGGCCGGTTACGGCCAAGGGCTCGTCTATTTGCCCGAATCCCAAACCGATTTTATCTTTGCCGTCATCGCCGAGCACTACGGCTTTATCGGTGCCGCGATCGTCATCATCGTCTTCTTCTTGTTCTTGTATCGCATGATCCATATCGCCCTCGAGTCGAGCAGCCCGTTCGGCAGCTATATCGTTACCGGCATCGTCGCCATGTTCACGTTCCAAGTGTTCCAAAACATCGGCATGACGATTGGGGTACTTCCAATCACCGGTTTGCCACTCCCGTTCATCAGTTACGGCGGGACGTCGTTACTCATGAACATGATTGCCGTCGGCCTCGTCATGAACGTTGCCTCGAAATCAAAAACGTATATGTTTGACGACGATTGACCAACAGCCCCGGACGCTCATTGCGCCGGGGCTGTTTTTATATGAGGAGCTGTCGAAAGTCCTCTGGTATCGGAGCTGTCACGGTCAGCAGTTCGTCCGTCAGCGGATGATGGAACGTGGCATCGAGGCTGTGGAGCGCATGCCGCGGAAGTCGCGTGTTGCCCCCGTACATCGTGTCCCCGATTAACGGATACCCGAGGTGCCGCAGATGCACTCGGATTTGATGTGTTCGTCCAGTCTCAAGCTGAATCGTCAAGGCGGATACGTCCCCGTGCGAGACGGTCTGTCGAACGTGGGTCACCGCACGCTGCCCGTCCGGTGTGACGACCCGTTCCATGATGGAATGTTCGGCTCGACCGATCGGAGCGTCAATCGTCTGCGGCTCGATTTCCCCTTCGATGAGCGCCGTGTACGTCCGGGTCAAACCGCCTTGTTTTTGCAACTCGCTAAAACGGTGGTGAACGTACGCGTACTTCGCGAACAAGACGACACCGCTCGTGTCCCGGTCGAGTCGATTGATGATGTGAATCGCCGAATCGAGCTGAATCGCTTGATAATAGCCGAGCACGGCGTTCGCGAGCGTATCGATTGGATGAAGCCGTGACGGGATCGTCGCGATTCCTGCCGGTTTATCGACGGCTAGCATCCATTCATCCTCATATAAGACTGTAAGCGGACGGCTTGAACGCACCATCGTCTCGGACGGCTGTTCGGAAGGGAAATGAACCGTCACTTCGTCACCGACCGATACCGTGTAGCGGACGGTCTTTGGCTCTCCGTTCACGAGGATGAGCCCCGCTTGCTTCACTTGGGCCAGCATCTTCCGCGAGATGCCGCAATCTATCATTAAAAAATCGCGAAGCAAGGCACTTGTCCCTACGACGCGACGCAACGTCAATCCATACATCGGTTACTTTCCTTCCTCGATAAACGATTCACGCACCCGCCGCCAAAACGGGAACGGCCGGAAGCGCGCGAACGTCACTTTTTCTTTCGCGACCGCACAGCGGAGCGAGCGCACGTTTGACCATGACCCTGCCTCTTGATGGTCAAACGCGAGCTCGAATTCCGTCTTCGTATGCGGCGCGATCTTCACTTGGTGGTGTTTCGGCAACAACAGCGGCGAGCCGATCGTGCGATAGACGAGATTGTTGATCGACGCCATCTCGGTCACTTGAATCGCCTCGATTGACGGGTGAACGATCGCCCCGCCGAGCGCCTTGTTATAGGCCGTCGAGCCGGAAGGCGTCGAGATACAGAGCCCATCCCCGCGGAACGTCTCGAAATAATCGTCGCGAATCGACAAGTCACAGACGAGCGTCCGCTTATAGTTTTTAATCGTACATTCGTTCATGGCAAGATGGCGCTCTGTCGTTCCGTCCTCATAATCAATGAGCACCTCGACGAGCGGATACGATACCGGTTCGAACGCTTCGCTCGTAATCATATCCGTCAACTCGTCAAGTTCATCCGGTTGCCAGTCCGCATAAAAACCGAGATGTCCCGTATGAATCCCGACAAGGAGCACGTCATCGAGCCGGTCGCTGTATTCATGGAACGCTTGGAGCATCGTCCCGTCCCCCCCGACGGAGACGACGATACGCGGCGCGATTGATTCCGTATGGCCGGCTGTCGTCAATTTATCCGTCAACTCACGTGCGATTTCTGCGGATCGCGCGTCTCCCCTTGATACAATCGCAAACTGCATGGTCTATGCCCCCTAGTCTTGGTCCGTCTGGACGTTCATTTCTTTGTCGCGGAACACTTGCTGCGCGTCTTGAATCTCGACGCGGAGCTGACTCATCTCGGCATCGAGCAAGAAGGCCGCCTCGGCCGCTCGGCGCAGCCGTTCTTGCACTTCTTTAGGCATGTCCCCGTCATACTTATAGTTAAGTGAATGTTCAATCGTCGCCCAGAAGTTCATCGCGAGCGTCCGCACTTGGACTTCGACGAGCGTCGGGAATTCACCGTGAATCGTCTGGACCGGGTACTCGATGATGATATGGTAAGACCGGTAGCCCGACTCTTTTTGATGTGTGATGTAGTTTCGTTCCTCGACGATTTTGAAATCTGTCCGATGATGGAGCAACTCGAGGACATGAACGATGTCATCGACGAATTGGCACATAATCCGTAGACCCGCGATATCTTGCATCTCGGTCGCCAAGTTTTCGTAAGAAATTTGCTTTCGCTTCGCCTTCTCGAGGATACTTCCCATCGGTTTGACCCGTCCCGTCACGAACTCAATCGGGGAATGGTCATTTTGGGCGTTGAACTGCTTCCGAATCGCTTTAAACTTCACTTTCAGCTCTTCGACTGCGATTTGGTAAGGCACTAAAAATTGATCCCAATCCATCGGTTGCATAGGCTGTCACCACTTTCGTTCGTTTCGGAAAATCATGCTTTTTTCCGTATGTATCCGATAGTATGGTATCATAAACCAACAATTGTTCATAGAATGGAGCGACAACTTATGACCCAAGAAGTGGAAATTGAATTTAAATCGATGCTGACGAAAGAAGAATATGAGACGCTTCTCAGCGAGTACCGTCTCGCCGAACACATCAAGTGGCAAGCGAACGACTACTTCGACACGGCAACGTTTGAGCTTAAGAAACACGGCGCGGCGCTACGGATCCGCGAAACGAAAAAAGGACAAGTGTTGACGTTGAAGCAACCACACAATGTCGGCCTGCTCGAGACACATGCGGTCATCACCGAAGAGGAAGCCGAGAACTTGTTCAAAAACGGTATCATCCGCGATGAGCAAATGCTTGCCGCGCTCGCCTCGTTTGACTTGACCGGACCGCTCGAACATCTCGGTCGCCTCGAGACGCGCCGGGCTGAAAAAGAGACGCCAGATGGCCTGCTCGTCCTTGACGAAAGTCATTATTTGGAGAAACGGGATTATGAAATAGAATTTGAAGTGACCGACGAGACAGCGGGCCGCATCGCTTTTGAACGGCTGTTGGCCGGACACGACATCCCGCTTCGTCCAGCAAAAAATAAAATCGTCCGATTCATGGAAGAAAAAATGAGCCGGAGTGAAGGTTGAGCAGATACATTGCCAACCTTTTTTTTTCGTTGCTACAATGAGCATACGATATATTTGATTTTTGTTTACGAGAGGAGGCGACACAATGGAACTAGAACAATGTAATGAGTCATCCTGTTCACTGGAAGAAACTCCTATTCAAGTCACATATAAACCATTAGAGTTATTCTATTTCGTGGACATATCGGACCCGGACGGTCTTCATGTGATGACACTCATTAAAAAGCTCGAGCTCGAATACGGACATATGATTCGTTTTCGGATGGTCTCGACAGTTCCAAGTTGTGTTGGCGGATGTCAAGAAGAGGTTCGCCTTCTCACGATGATTAAGGCTATGGAATTGCAAGGGAAGCGTCATGCGATGCGGTTTTTACGTCATCTGCATATTAACGACATCTTTTTGAATAACGAAGCGAATGAGACGGAACTTTGGGAGATTGCACGGTCGTTCACCGGGTACGGGCTCGACCTCGACGAGTTGGCAGCGGATATCCAGTCCAACCAATTGCTCAGCGCACTCGCCGTCGATCATCAAATTTTGAAAGATTGGGAGATTGAGTCGTTACCGGCCTTGACGTTCGTCACACGCGACGAAGCGCTCAAGATTGAAGGCGTCTATCCGTACGACGTCTATCAGGCAGTCATGGCCGAGCTGCTCGGCTACGTGCCGAACCGAGAGACGGACTGGACGGTCGAGAAAGTGCTCAGCCACTACGACGCGTCAACAATCACCGAGCTCGCGTTCATTCTGGAGCTAGACAAGCCAATCATCGAACGAGAACTGAAAAAACTGTCGCTCCAACAACGTTGCCGCCCCGTACCAGGGTGTAGCGGTGAAGCATGGGCGACAAAAAAACAAGGATAACAAAAAGCCCACGGCCGGGGAGCCGTGGGCTTTTGACGTCTCAAGCGGGGACAAGAGACATCGGACTCGACACCTGGGGAAGGCATCGAGATGGGAGAAAGTTTACGGTCAATAAAGGGGTTTGTGATTGATTTCACACTTATAATATACCGAGCATCCTTTCGGTTGACAAGCTGTTTGTGCATGATGTCACATAATGTTCACGCGTCGTGACGATTATGCGAACAGGAGCGACTCCATCTCATCGAGGACGGCTTCGAACTGGTCGAGCGCGGCGAGAACCGGAGCTTTCGTCGTCATGTCAACGCCTGCTGCTTTCAATACTTCAATCGGATAGTCACTCGACCCTGCTTTCAAGAAGCGATCGATGTAACGGCGGACGGCCGGCTCCCCTTCTTCCATGATCTGTTGTGACAAAGCGGCCGACGCCGAGATGCCCGTCGCATACTGATAGACGTAATAGTTGTAATAGAAGTGCGGGATACGGGCCCATTCGTAAGCGATTTCTTCATCGATGACGATGTCTTCTCCGAAGTACCGCTTGTTCAGCTCCAAATACGTCTCGTTCAAGTATTCAGGTGTGAGCGAGACGCCGTCTTGGGCCGCACGGTGAATCAAATGTTCGAACTCGGCGAACATCGTCTGCCGGAACAACGTCCCGCGGAACGTCTCGAGCTGGTTGTTCAGAAGATAGAGCCGCTCCGCCTTATCCGTCCGTGTCTTCAACAAATGATCGTTCAACAGCGCCTCGTTCGTCGTCGACGCGACTTCCGCGACGAAAATCGAATAGTCGCCATACGGATACGGTTGTGACGCCCGCGTATAGTGGCTATGGACCGAGTGGCCGAACTCATGGGCGAGCGTGAACAAGTTGTTGACGTTGTCTTGCCAGTTCATCAAGATGAACGGCTGTGTGTCGTACGCTCCAGAAGAGTAGGCACCACTTCGCTTCCCACGCGTCTCACGGACATCGACCCAACGCGAATCAAGACCGTCTTTGACGATTTGGACGTACTCGTCGCCGAGTGGGGCCAACCCGTCGACCATCAATTGCTTCGCTTCTTCATACGAGATGGTCATCTCGACGTCTTGAACGAGCGGTGTATACAAGTCATACATATGAAGTTCATCTACGCCGAGGGCACGTTTTCGCAGCGCGACGTAGCGATGGAGCAAGTCAAGCCGCTCGTTCACGGCCTCGACGAGCCCGTCATACACCGTCTCCGGGATCGCATTGTGATGCAAGGCCGCCTGACGGGCACTTTCAAACTTGCGGACCGTCGCGTAAAAGTTATCTTTTTTCACGCTGCCTGAAAGCGTCGAGGCGAACGTGTTCAAATATTGTTTGTACGTCCCGTACATCGCTTTGAACGCCGTCTCCCGGACGTCGCGGTTGCTCGACTCGAGGAACGTGATATAGCGGCCGTGCGTCAGTTCGACGTCTTCCCCTTTTTCGTTCTTCACTTTCGTGAACTTGAGATCGGCGTTGTTCAACATCCCAAACGTAGAACTCGATTGCCCGAGCACGTCGCCTGCCTGGGCGAGGAGCGACTCTTCAGCTTCCGTTAACACGTGCGGCCGCTCTTTCGCCAACTCGTCGAAGGCATGACGATAAACCGTCAGCTTTTCGTGTTGCGCCATGAACGATTCGATACGGCTCTCGTCGATCGCGAGCAACTCCGGTGTCATGAAAGCGAGTTGGGCCGACACTTGGGCAGCGAGTGATCCGGCGCGGTCGTTCAACGCCTGATAATGGCTGTTCGCCGTGTCCTCATCGTAGCGCATGTGCGCGTATGTATAGAGCTTATGAAGCTGGCGTGATAAGTCGTCACGTAAGCTGAGCGCGGCGAATAGCGTCTCCGCGTCCTCACCAAGCTTTCCTTTGTATGCCATCAAGTTCGGCACGTTTCCTTTGAGCGCCTCGAAATCGGCTTCCCAGGCTTGGTCATCGGCGTAGATTGACTCTAGGCTCCATGTCTCCTCGACCGGAACTTGTTGTCGTGTAAGTACGTCTGACATATGTCCACTTCCTTTTCTTAGGTTATATACGATTTCGCCATGAATCGCTGAAACCCTTGAAACATTCGACGGTCATACTGAAGGGCGTCCTCGAGCGTCTTTGGGACCGTCCAGAGCTGCACCTCGCATGGCACGTCAAATACGTTCAAGAGCTGTTTCCATTGTACTTCAAAAGCTTGGACAAAGTCGCTCGTCGGGGTCACCCCGAACTGGCGACACGTCTTCACGACACTCCACGAGATTGAATCTGCCGGATGCATCCGGCGATTCAAGTAAAGCACGACTTGAAAGTCGAGCGGATGGATGTGCACGCCCCAAAACACTGGCATCGGCAAATAGCACATCGTCGGCAACAGCGACGGCAACACGCCGAGCGGGTACAAGCGATTCAATATGAGACGGCGATAGTCTTTCGTCGGATAAGGCGGGGTCATGCGACGACGGCGCACGAGCTGGCCCCACGCGTGGGCGTCGAAGCGAAAGAACGGTTCAAACGGTGACACTGTCAAATCGTCAACTTTCACCCAACGGCCTTGTCCATATCGGAGTGAAGTCGGAAAACCGACAAAGCGATAAAGCGAACCATCGACAGGAATGAACAAGGCGTGACATCTCGCCAGCTCGGCACGCATCCACGGGGTAAATCGAGGGATTGGGGCAGGACGGACTCCGCTCGACAACCAGACGACCGGATGGCCTAGCGCCTCATAGTGGGCGGTCCGTTCGTGGTACGTCTCCACATCGAGCGGTGAGGCTTGAATCTCGATGACGATCGACGACCCACCCTTTGACGCGACGAGGTCGGCCCGACGTCCGTCGAGCAAAACTTCTTGGTCGACGTGATAGCCGCGCCGTTGCAACCATTGCCGGACGTCCCATTTGTCCCGTTGATGCCCCGTCGACTCCCCGCGCCCGCACGCATGCCGGTGAGCGAAGTGCAACCGTCGCTTTGTTCCTTGCTTCAACAGGACCGGGCCTTGGCAATCCGGGCACGAAAAAGGGGCAAACGTCTCAAGTTGCTTCCGGTTCAATGAACGGGTATCGACATAGTCCCCTGTCCGACCGATCGCAAATCGCATGACGTTTCCCCCTCATAATAGTGGTGAGAACATTCGAGCCAACGACTCGACTAACTTGATGAGAAATGGACGTTCCGAGAACACGGCCAAATCCAATTCGTGTGAGCCTTCAAAGTCTTTGTATAAGTCTTGTTTCAGTTGATGCACCGAGTTCGTGTTGTAGAGGAGCGCGTTCACTTCGAAGTTCAAATGGAAGCTGCGGAAGTCCATGTTCGCCGTCCCAATCGTCGCGAGCCCGTCATCGACGACAATGACTTTCGAATGCATGAACCCTTCCTCGTATAAATAAATTTTGACGCCGGCGCTGAGCAACTCCTCGTAATAGGAGCGGCTCGCGTAAAAGACGATCTTATGGTCAGGATAACTCGGCAAGACGATTCGGACATCGACCCCTGATAGCGAGGCCGTCTTGAGCGCGCTCATGATATCCTCGTCCGGGATGAGGTACGGGGATGAGATATAAACCGACTTCTTCGCCGCGTTAATCAACGCGAAGTAAATCGACTTCATCGTCTCATATGGCTCATCCGGTCCGCTCGCCACGATTTGAACCCCCCCGCTCGCACTCCGGACCGTCTCGAGCGGCTCGAGATAAAACGGTGTGAACAGTCGCTCACCCGTCATATAATACCAGTCTTGGAGAAAGATGAGCTGAAGCTCCGACACCCCTTCCCCCCTGACGTATAGGTGGGTGTCCCGCCAAAAGCCGAACTTCGTATGCTCCCCCAGATATTCGTCGCCGACGTTCAGACCGCCTGTGAACGCTTCTGTGCCATCGATGACGACAATCTTTCGGTGGTTCCGGTAATTCGTCTTGCTCGAGACGAGCGGCAAGACGACGGGGAAGAACGCTTTGACCTGAACGCCGGCCTGACGCAACTCATCAAAGAAGGCCCCGCTCGTATGAATCGAGCCGACGGCGTCATATAAGAACCGCACCTCGACCCCGGCGCGCGCCTTATCCATCAAGATGCGTTGGATTTCCCGAGAAATACGATCTTCCCGGAAAATATAATACTCCAGATGGATATGCCGTGTCGCCCCACGCAACGCCGGCAACAGCTTCGAGAACTTCTCTTGCCCGTTCGTCAAGATTTGCGTATACGTATTCGACGAAACCGGCAATTGGTTTAAAGATGACGTCAAATGCATGAGCTTCTCATAGTCGTCATGCGGGAACATGAGCGATGGCGAGTGCGTCATCGCCTTTTGCCGGTAAGCGAGGTACGTCTCTTCATCGAGCATCGCCTTCTCTTTGAACATGCGCTTGCGGCGATAGTTTTGGCCGAAGACGAAATAAGCGAACAAGCCGACGACGGGAAACCCGATCATCACGATTGCCCAGATGAGCGTCCGTTGCGGATTTCGGTTTTCGAGCAAAATGACGAGCAAGATGCTGAACGTCGTCAAGAAGACGAGAATCGAGAATAGGCCGATGACTTGTGAGCTCCAGTAATACGATAATACGGCAATAAGCCCTGCGAGCAAAATGAGGGATAAAAGAACTTGTATGCGTCGCAACATATTATAACCTGACCCCGTTTCTGTCATGTATTATCATTAATTATACAACGTAACGACATCTTTTAGAGGGGAGCGAATCAATTATGGGTACATTTCTCATCACAGGGGCAACAAGCGGCATCGGTCGGGCCGTCACGCTACGGTTAGCTGAGGAAGGGCACGACGTTTACGGCATCGGACGAGACGAGGGACGCGGTGCGGACATCGAGGCCGCCTCGCCGCGCATCACGTTCATAAAGTGCGACCTTTCAAAAGACGAAGAGCTCGAGGCGGTGATGGACCGACTGAAAGCGATGGACGTCACGTTAGACGGACTATTCAATAATGCCGCCACGTTCGGACGGCCGGGGACACCGGAACGTCTGCCCTCGTCAGCGTTCGACGACGTGTTCGAGTTGAATCTGCTCGCGGCGAACCGGCTCATCCAACTGGCTGTTCCGTTGCTAACGAACGGGGCGAGCGTCGTCAATAACGCGGCAATCGTCGGGCACGTCAAATTTCCGCCGATGCTCGGACCATACGCCGCATCGAAAGCGGCACTCATCGCCTTGACGAAGACGTTCGCCCATCGTATGAAAGGAAAAGTCCGCTTCAATGCCGTCTGCTTCGGCCCCGTCGACACACCGCTCAGCCATAAGCTATATGGCGGCGAGGCGAAGTTCCACGAGGCGATGTCGCATCATTTCCGGGGGAACGCAGCCAAGCCCGAGGAAGTCGCGCCGGTCGTCACGTTCTTATTGTCTGACTTGTCGAGCTACGTGAACGGCCAAGCGATCACGATTGACGGCGGCTATAGCCTATCTTAAATGGAAAAGCGACCACACGGGTCGCTTTTATGCTGTCTTTACCTTTTTCGCCTGCATCAATTTGTTCTCTAAAAAGGCGCGTTCTCGTTCTTGCAAGTCGTCCCAATCAATGACGTCCTCAAAGTAGCCTAGGATGCCCTCGTATGCCTCGAACGAGGACGGATGCGCCTCGAGCCGGGCGATCCGGATTGCTTCAAATACCGAGCCGATGACGAATATATCATGGCTTGCATACGTTTTAATCGGGGCGAACGCCTCGAACATTGTCGTCTCAAGGCTTTTCCGTTTGACGTGCCAATCCGATGAGCGGTTCGAGAACAGAAAGTCGCCTTCAGGCATCCGACTCAGTTCCCGTAAGATGTCGCCGATGTAATGGATGGCATGGATGGCCGTGTTCGGGTCGTTGATTCCCGGGGAAATTCCTTTTAGCGCAATCTCGCTCAGCTTCTCGATCGCGAAGGCCGGGTCTTGAATCGACGACCGCACTTCCCCGATTTGAAACGGTTCGATGTCCGCGTCGACCTCCTCACTCCAATAACCGAGTAAGTCCCCTTTGGCGACGAAGTCTCCGACGGCCACGACCGATTCAAAATGACAGGAATCCGACTCTTGTTTCTCGCTTGCGAACAGTTGGACATAGCCGGTACGCGGTGCATACACCGCATGCCCTTCGAACGGATGGACCGGGCGCTTCGGCACGATTTGGACTTCGTCTTTTTCGAGCGCGTCTTGTTGACTTTTGATGACGGAGAGTGCTTCCCGGTGTAGCGCCGACAAGAGGCGTTCGGCTTGAATGGAGACGCTAATCGCTTGAATAAATTTGACGAACGCCCAAATCGACCCGACGACGAGGAGGACGCTCACACCTGAGGCGAGCACCGCGTCATCGTCTGCCGTCCGAATCAAAAACAAGTTCGTGATGCCGTACACGGTCGTCAGGATGAATAAGCCGAGCGTATGTTTCGCCGCAGCGTTCGTTAAGAAGTTGTTCACCGTCCGTGGCGAGAACTGTGACGAATACGTCGTGAGGACGACGAGAATCGTCGAGAAACTGAACGTCATCATCGTCATCAGGCTCGTGAAGGATGAGGACAATACGGTCGCCGCTGAATCTTTCTCCAAATATAGCACTTCCGGCAAAATCTCACGGAAGAACCCTCCAAAATATTGCGTCAAAAACGTCAACACGACGCCGCCGAACCCGTACAAGAACGGGATGAACCAAGCGCTGTCTGCTAACATCAACTGTATTCGTTTGAGCATCTCGTCACCTCATCTAATATGTATGCTAAAAAAATCGCCTGTCCGCAAGAACAGGCGATTTCAGTTTAAAAGTAGTGGCGTATTTTTCCGAAGACGTCGCCATCGAGGATAAGTTTGCCGTACTCTTCTAGCATCGCGAGTGTTTGCGTACTGAACGACAAGTACTCCGCGAGTAGACTCAAGGCATTCTCTTCTTCTTCTGGTTCCATTTCATCCGGGAAATCGATCCACAAGTAATAGCGGTTATCGTAATGGAAAAGTTTCAACGTTACGTTATGAAGCGTATCGCCGACTCGTTTACTGAGGGCAATCATCGATTCGAAATCATTCGTTTCCATCGCGAGTGGAGCCCACGCCTCCGTCTCAGCGTCAAGTTCATCGAGTTCACTCAATTGGTCGAGGACAGATTGTTGATCCCGGGCTTCGTCAATGGCTGAGCGAAGAAGCGAACCGAGTTCCGAATCATCTTCGGCATCAATCACATTCTTCGCGATTGTGACGGTCACTTCGAGACCTTTCTCAAAAGCTTGTACTTGTATCCATAGTGGACCATCAAACGAGATATCTTCCCGTTCGTGCGCCTCGTCCATCATTTGCCAGAACAGCTGCTCACCACGTTCACGGTTGTACCAGATTTCATCCCGGGCGAAACCGCGTTTCTCGATATCGACATAGGTGATGAAAAATTTGACGGTGTTGTCATTGATGCGCTCAATTTTCACGATTGTCCACTCCCTTCTCACCTCACTCCTACTTCGTACGTCAAGGAGGAGAGGGGAAATTGTCTTGTAATAATAGTACCCTCTTTTCAATGTGTCAATCTTATGATGATGGGGTTGTTACCACTATTTTATCGGAAAAACGGGATAATAAAAAGCACACTGCTTAGACAGTATGCTTCCTCATTCGTTGACAAGCCGTTGGGCTTCTTGAAGTTGGAACGTCCGGACCTTGCGCGGCAAGAAGCGACGAATCTCATCTTCGTTGTACCCGACTTGTAAACGTTTTTCATCAATCAAAATCGGACGGCGTAACAGCCCTGGATACTCTTGAATCAAATCGTAAAGTTGCTGGAGTGAAAGCGCGTCGACCGATACGTCAATTTTAGAGAAAACTTTTGAGCGGGTCGAAATGATTTCATCGGTCCCGTCTTCTGTCATACGTAAAATTTGTTTAATCTCGTTAAGTGAGAGCGGCTCTGAAAATATATTCCGTTCCGTGAAGGGGATATCATGTTCTTCGAGCCAAGCTCGCGCTTTACGGCACGATGTGCAGCTCGGAGACGTATAAAGTGTGACCATGTTCGTTCCTCCCTGATCAAATGTTCGTTCATCTTTTTCAAGTGACTCTATCTGTATACCCAAAAATGCGTTCACTTAATTATAATAATTCTTATTTATTCAAACATCAATGATATTCTTTCTCATTGAGGTAAGAAAAGAGGACGCATCTGTGAGAAAGATGCGACCTTGATCGACGTTCTAGGAAGCCGGTATCCGAGAAACCGGTTGTGACACCGTTTCTTTGCCAGGCTTCACTTGCAAGTCTTTCAATTTTTTCTTCAATACTTCTTTCAATAACTTTTTCTTTTGTTGCAACACTTTGTCACGCTCTTTCATGGTCTCTCACCCCCATCGCCATAAGGAAAAACCGACCATTACCGAATCTAAAAATCTTGAAATCGCACTAAATCTACACTTAAATTATAGCATATCTATATGAATAATGTTGCACATTCTCCAATTAAATTTATATTTCACACGTTACAAATTTGCTTTTCCTTTTCAATTCCCGTATAGTTAATAGAAATAACCTTTGAAATCACCAAGGAGGAGAGCGATCATGAGAATCACGTTAGAAACGATTATGCAGCACCCCGTCACCCAAAAATATTTGACGCGATCAGGCTTAAAACACGCGGTCGACGTCTGTGAGCGCGCTCTCGAATTGGCGACGCGACGAGGGCTTGACACGGATTTGGCGACGAAGGCCGCCCTACTTCACGATATCGGTCACTACGAGTGGTATACAGAAGGCAAGTGGAATTATGATTTGTATCGTCAAAACGACATCCACGCCATTAAAGGAGCTGAACGGGCTCATAAACTCTTGATTCGACTCGGTGAAGACCCTGCCCGAGCCAAAGAGATTTCTGTCATGATTTTACTTCACACAGATTCGTATTTGCCGCCGAGCCGCATTCAACGGACCCCGCTTCAACAACTCGTCCACGATGCCGATACGTTCGTCGAACAGCCAGGCGGATTGCATCACTATGAGACGATGGAAATCGAAGATGCGCTCAGCCGCGTCCGCGCCATCGATTCAGTCGTCGACCGGCTCTCGAACTTACCGCGCATCTCAAACGCCTGACACCCCGGAACGTTCTGGTGGTGTTTTTTGTTGCGCAAAAACACCCTGAATCAAACGATTCAGGGTGACGAGTTTACACGAGTTGTGCTTTATACGCTTCGTATTCTGCATCCGTTAATGAGACAAAATGGCCAGGCTCGACTTCGCGGAGCGGTGGGATGCTTGAATCCTCATCCGAACGTCCGACGGCACCGAGTGACTTCGACTCGTAGATGATGCGTTTACGCGTCCGCTCATGCTCTGGGTCCGGAAGCGGGATCGCAGAGAGGAGTGACTTCGTATACGCGTGAATCGGGTTTTCGTACAAGCGATCTGCAGGCGCGAGTTCGACGATATGTCCTTGATACATAACGCCGATGCGGTCCGAGATGTACTTGACCATCGACAAGTCGTGAGCGATGAACAAGTACGTGAGATCGCGGTCACGTTGCAATTCTTTCATCAAGTTGACGACCTGAGCTTGAATCGATACGTCGAGTGCCGAGATCGGCTCATCGGCGATGATGAAGTCTGGCTCAACGGCGAGCGCGCGGGCAATCCCAATCCGCTGGCGTTGTCCGCCAGAGAATTCGTGCGGGTAACGGCTCGCGTGTTCTTTTGTGAGACCGACCGTCTCGAGAAGGTCGTAGACGCGGTTCATCCGGTCTTCTTTCGTCTTCGCGAGGCCGTGGATGTCAATCCCTTCGGCGATGATGTCCGCGACCGTCATCCGCGGGTTGAGCGAGGCGTATGGATCTTGGAAGATCATCTGCATCGCTCGGTTGAATTTCAACTTTTCCGCTTTTGATTTCTTGTCGTGGACGTTCTCGCCTTTGAAGATGACGTCTCCGTCTGTCGCATCGTAAAGACCGATAATCGTACGTCCAGTCGTCGACTTCCCACAACCAGACTCACCTACGAGACCGAGTACCTCACCTTTATAAATATCAAACGAGATGCCGTCGACCGCTTTGACGACGCGGCCTCGTCCGATTTTAAAGTGCTGCTTTAAGTCCCGTACTTCTAATAATTTTTCACGTTCCATTATTCAGCACCACCTTTCCCAATCGATTTCGCGAACGCGCTATCCGGACGATATTTGAGCGCGAGATCGATGATTGCCGATGGCGGCGTGACTTGCGGCGCTTGCGGGTGCAACAACCAGGTTGCTGCGTAGTGCGTGTCGCTAATTTGGAACATCGGTGGCTCTTTCTCAAAATCAATCTTCATCGCGTAAGGGTTACGCGGCGCGAACGCATCGCCTTTCGGCGGGTTCAACAAGTTCGGCGGTGTACCCGGGATAGCCGGGAGCGCCTGGTTCGGGTCATCCGTCGGACGCGGCATCGAGCCGAGCAGTCCCCATGCATACGGGTGGCGTGGCTCATAGAAGATCTCATCGACCGTCCCTTTTTCCACGATTTTCCCAGCGTACATGACGGCAACACGGTCAGCCATGTTCGCGACGACACCGAGGTCGTGCGTGATGAAGATAATCGCTGTGCCGGTCTTTTGTTGAATGTCTTTCAACAACTCAAGGATTTGGGCTTGAATCGTCACGTCAAGTGCCGTCGTCGGCTCATCGGCGATCAACACCTTCGGGTTACAGGCTAGCGCGATGGCGATGACGATCCGCTGACGCATCCCACCAGATAATTGGTGCGGATACTGTTTGAGACGAGCTTCAGGGTTCGGGATGCCGACGAGTGTGAGCAATTCGAGCGCACGCTTCTTCGCATCTTCTCCTCTGAGTCCTTGGTGTTGCTTCAAACCTTCAGCGATTTGTTTATAAATTGTCATCGTTGGGTTGAGCGACGTCATCGGATCTTGGAAAATCATCGCGATGTCGCGACCACGAATTTTAAGCATTTCTTTTTCCGAAAGTTTCGCCAAGTCTTTTCCATCAAACAAAATCTCTCCGTTTGTGATCTCACCTGGCGGGTTCGGGATGAGACGCATAATCGCTTTTGATGTGACGGATTTACCAGAACCCGACTCTCCAACGATTGCGAGCGTCTCGCCTTTTTTCAAATCAAACGATACATTGCGAACGGCTTGAACCGTTCCAGCATACGTATGGAACGAGACCGCTAAGTCTCGTACAGATAAAATCGTTTCCATGCACGAGTCCCCCTCTTTCTGAATTATTTACGCATTTTCGGGTCGAACGCATCACGCAAGCCGTCGGCGAGCAAGTTGAAGCTGACCATGAGCAAGACGATGATGGTCGATGGTACGACGAGAAGGTACGGGAATGTCCGTAGCTCTTTGTACCCATCGTTAATCAACGTACCAAGTGACGCTTGTGGTGGTTGAAGTCCGATCCCGATGAAGCTGAGGAACGCCTCGAAGAAGATGGCAGATGGAATCGTGAACATGAGCGTGATGATAATCGCACCGAGCGTGTTCGGGATCAAGTGTTTGAAAATCAAACGGTTACTTGAGGCACCGAGTGTACGCGCAGCCAAAACAAACTCTTGGTTTTTCAGTTTCAAAATCTGTCCACGGACGAGTCGACTCATCCCGATCCAGCCGGTGATCGTCATCGCCAAGATGATGGTGAACACCCCAGGGTCAAAGATCAAAATGAACAAGATAATCAAGATCAAGTTCGGTACACCTGTCAAAATCTCAACGATCCGTTGCATGATGTTATCGACACGGCCACCGAAGTAAGCCGAGACCCCACCATACGCCACACCGATAATCGTATCGATGATGGCAGCGACGAGACCGATGAAGAGTGAGATGCGCGTCCCTTCCCATACACGTGACCAAAGATCACGGCCGAGATAGTCCGTTCCGAACCAATAGTTTTCTTCGACGTTCTTTTGTTCATAGAAGTTGATATCGCGGCCACCTAACGTCGCCATCCCGTCGAATCCGGCCCATTCAAGTCCTGTGACTTTTGGCGGAAGTTTCGCTTGCGCGATGTTTTGTGAATACGCGTCACGGCCCGACATCATCGGCCCGAACAAGGCGAGCAATACTAAAATCAAAATAATTGAAAGCGAGAGGATGGCGGCTTTGTTTTTCTTTAGGCGCATCCATGCATCTTGCCAGAAGTTCAAACTTTTCCCTGCAATCCGTTCTGCGAGCTGTTCGTTCATTTCAACCGGTTGGAACATGTCTTGGTCGAACTGCTCGTAATTCTTTTTATTTTCAATCATCAGTTATCCCCCCCAAGACGAATACGTGGGTCAACAACTCCGTAGAGCAAGTCGACAAGCAAAATAATCAAAATGAAGATCGCCGAGAAGAAGAGGGTCGTCCCCATGATGACCGAATAGTCATTCAACGTAATCGACGTTACGAACAATTCACCGAGTCCAGGAACGGCAAAAATTTTCTCAATTACAAATGTACCTGTCAACAACGCAGCCGTCATCGGTCCGAGGATCGTGATCGCCGGGATAATCGCATTACGCACCATGTGCTTCCAAACGATTGCATTCCCAGTCAACCCTTTTGCTTTCGCTAACGTGACGTAGTCTTGTCCGGTGACTTCAAGCATCTCTGTACGGACAAAACGGGCAATCGAAGCCGTTACACCGAGCGATAACGCAATCGTTGGTAAAATCGTATGGGCTGGCGAGTCCCAGAAGGCGACAGGCAAAACACCCCATCTAACGCCCACGTAGTACTGAAGGAGGGCCGCAAAGACGAATGATGGGACAGAAATCCCAATTACAGAGACGAACATCGCACCATAGTCCGCAATCGTGTTATGACGAATCGCTGCTAAAATACCGAGCAAGAGCCCACCGAGTGTCCCAAGAATCAACGCCTGGAGACCGAGTTGTGCCGATGGTCCGATTCGTTCCATGATCAAGTCCGTCACTGGCCGGTTGGCCGTACGGAACGACACACCCAGGTCACCTTGTACAAGGTTCCCCATGTACGTCGCATAACGAACTGGAAGCGGATCGTTAAGTCCGTAACGATCGTTTAAGATTTGGATTTGCGTTTCCGTCAGCTTTTCCTGGTTTTGATACGGTGACCCTGGTAACAGGTCCATCAGGAAAAATGTGAACGTCGCAATCAAGAAGAACGTGATGAGGCCGTAAGTCAGCCGCTGCAAAAGATAACGTCCCATAAATAAAAACCCCCTGTTTTTCTAAATATATGTCTATGCTTGCACCAACAGCATCACTATGACATATTTCCCTATTCTTGAATTCACATAATGAAAGGAATTTTCTGAAAGAATAGGTCAAACGTCATCTCAAGGCTCTTAGTACAGCACATGAAAACCCAAAATGTCAAACTTTGTGAAGTATTCTGAATTTTCACTGTTACTACATTATACTTTACCAACAAAACATTTGAATAGTATTTTCTCTCAATTCCGATTTTTTTTTAGAAAACGGGGGACATGCGTTTGCATGCCCCCACGTTCTTTAATTGATGTCGACGTATTTGTACTGATAGTCAGCACCGAATAGTTGACGGTTGAAGTTTTCAACGTTTGGACGAATCAAGTACGCGACGCCGGCTTGATAAATCGGCATGATCGCTTGGTCTTGCTCGATCAAGAGTTGTTCTGCTTCTTTGAACTTGTCGTAACGTGCATCGATTGACGTTTCAGCTGATGCTTCGTCGATGAGACGGTCGTAATCGGCTGAGCTGTAGTTGATGTCGTTTTGACCGTTGTTCGACGTGAAGATGCCGAGGTTTGTAAGCGGGTCTTGGTAATCAGGTCCCCAAAGGGCGAATGACATCTGGTAGTCCCCGCTCGCTTCGCGCTCCAACTTGTTGTTGAAAGGCTGTTGCGCGATCGTGACCGTCACGCCTGGCAAGTTCGTCTCGATTTGGTCTTTCATGTACTCCGAGATCTGTTTTGAAACTTCTGAGTCGAATGAAAGCAGTTCAATCGTCATCTCTTCGCCGCCAGTCGCTTCTTCCCAAAGTGATGCCGCTTCGTCTGTATTCGTTTCGAAGTATTGAAGTCCTTCCGTGTAATCCGTGCCGTCTTCATATTTGATGAAGTCTTTCGGGATGAACGACGTCGTGGCAATCGAACCGTTGTTCAAGAGCTGGTCGATGATACCGGCCGGATCAACAGCACGCGCGACCGCTTTACGGGCGTTCACATCAGCGAATACTTCGTCCTCGTGGTTGAACTTGAAGTAGCCGACTGCCGAACGGAGTCCCGTGTTGAAGTCTTCACTGTCTTGGAAAGCCGCGACTTGTTCAGAAGCGAGGCCAGCGTAATCGACTTCCCCTGCTTCGTACAAGTTGACGACCGTCGATGTCTCTTTGACGACACGGACGTCGACCTTGTCGAGCGCGACGTTGGCGTTATCCCAATACGTATCGTTTTTCGTTAAAACGTAACCTTGTTCACGGTTCCATTCAGACCATGTGAACGGACCGTTGTAAAGGAGGTTGTCGACGTTCGTCGCGAAGTTTTCACCTTGTTCAGTCGCGAACGCTTCGTTGATCGGCGTGAACGTACCGAACGACGTGAGCGAGATGAACGATGGGTCTGGACGCTCAAGTGTGACTTCAAGCGTCTTCTCATCGATTGCTTGCACACCGAGATCTTCTTTTGGAAGGTCGCCGGCATTAATCGCCTCTGCATTTTTAATCGTGTTCATGATGTAGGCGTACTGTGACCCTGTCTCCGGGTCGACGGCGCGCTGCCAAGCGTAAACGAAGTCGTTCGCTGTGACCGGCTCACCGTTTGACCACTCCGCATCGCGAAGTGTGAACGTGTAAACTGTCTCGTCTTCATTCAATTCCGGCTCGCCTGCTGCCATCGCTGGTACGGCTTGACCGTCTTTGTCTAAGCGGTAGAGGCCCTCCATCGTATTGGCGATCAAGTTGAATGCGACCGCATCCGTTGCCAAGGCCGGGTCGGCCGTCGTGATGTCAGACGTATCCGTCAAACGAAGTACTTTTTCTCCGTTCGAAGACGAACCGCCGTCAGAGTCTCCGCCAGTCGAGCAGGCGGCGAGTACTGAACCGAGTGCCAAGATGAGCGTCATCATGAGCAAAATCGATTTTTTCTTCATCGTAATTGTCCCCTTTCAGAATCTATGTAGTTAGCGTATCGCCGGATGCAACATCTTATTTTTTCTTTAATTTTCTGAATATTTCATAAAGTATCCGACGAAAGAACGTTAGGGCTATTGTAAAAAATTTTTAATCTAACTGTCAACTAATTGATGAACCATAATATTTTTCTGAACTTCACTCTCGCCATAACGTCACATCAACAGGTATCATAGAGCCATGTAGGGTGAAGTCGTGTTCGACGCTTCACGTTGAAAGGAGTTTGACACATTGAAAAAGTTTAGAGCGATATTAATCGTTTTGGGAATTGTCACAATCGGCTATACGATTTGGTCGTACGCATCGTATTATCGACCAGAGACGTTTTTGTTCCACATCAGTGGCGGGCTGTTCGTCGGTGGGATGATCGTCTTCGCGATCGGCATGTTCTCTGAGATGGGGGCATCCGGTTTATTCGATGGGTTCATGTACGGGTTCAAACGAAATCGTCGGGCCAAACTGAAAGAAATCGACCCTGACTATGAGGAAGACGAGGAAGTGACACCAGAAGAACGGACCGAGCGGAAACAGAGCGCCCGACGTTGGATCTTGGTCGGGGTCGCCGCCGTCATCTTGTCGTATGTCCTATCGTTCGTTTGACCTTCCCGTCTTTTCAACCTTATGCTAAACTGAAGACATCATCTAGAAAAACATGATGAAGAAGACAAGTAAATCGAACCCCCCTTCCCCCAGAGAGTCTACGTTGCTGCGAGTAGATGGAAGTGATTCGGTTGAATGGACTTTGGAATGGTTCGCCTGAAATTTGAGTATGGCGAGACGGCTCACGCCCGTTAACGCGTTCAAGTGGCATGACTTCATGCAAATTTGGGTGGCACCGCGGTTATTCGTCCCGATTATTCGGGCGGGAGACCGCGGTTTTTTATATTCTTTGGAGGTGCAATCATGGCAAAAATCTTTTCAGGCATTAAACCGACCGGCGTCGTGACGCTCGGGAACTACTTAGGGGCGATGAAACAGTTCGTCGATCTTCAAGACGAGCACGATGCATTTTACTGCGTCGTCGATCTTCACTCCATCACCGTCCCGCTTGACCGTCTTGAACTGATGGACAACACACGGAAACTCGCAGCGCTTTATCTCGCGTGCGGGCTCGACCCTGAGAAAGCGACGATTTTCGTTCAATCAGAAGTGAAAGCGCACGCCCAGCTCGGCTGGATGTTGACATGTATTTCTGGCATGGGCGAACTCGGACGAATGACGCAATATAAAGACAAATCGCAAGGCGGCGATAACGTCGGGGCTGGTCTGTTCATCTATCCGACACTCATGGCAGCGGACATCCTCCTGTATGGCACCGAGCTCGTCCCGGTCGGCGATGATCAAAAGCAGCATGTCGAGCTGACACGCGATTTGGCGGAACGGTTCAATAAACGCTACTATGAGACGCTCACGATTCCGGAGCCGCTCATTCAAAAAGAAGGCGCCCGCATCATGAGCTTGACGAATCCCGTGAAGAAGATGTCGAAGTCTGACGCAAACGCAAAAGGCTATATTTCAATGCTTGATGAACCGAACGTCATCCGTAAAAAAATCAAGAGTGCCGTGACGGACTCGAGCGGAATCATCTCCTTTGACCGTGAGAACAGACCCGGCATCTCGAACTTGCTCGAAATCTATTCGCTCTCGACGAATACACCGATTGACGAACTCGTCGAACGCTATAAAGACTCGAATTACGGTACGTTCAAACAAGACGTCGCCGAGGCGGTCGTCTCGTTGCTCGAACCGATTCAAGCCCGCTATCACGAGCTCGTCGATTCAGCTGAGCTCGATGCGATTCTCGATGCCGGCCGTGAGAAGGCAGAAGCGGTCGCCAACAAGAATCTCGCCAAAATCGAGAAGGCGATGGGTCTCAGCCGCAAACGCGCCAAAGTGAAGTAACCATAACCGTCACCAACATCATGGTGACGGTTATTTTCATGCATAAAAAAGAGAGGCAGGCGTCCCTGTCTCTCTTTTGAAAACAATTGATTATTCTTTACCTTCGATGAATGCCCACTTGTACGAGTAGTCAGCGCCGAACGCATGTTCAACGATGTCTTTCACGTATGGCTTCGTGAGGCGAGCCGATCCACGTTGGTAAACTGGCGAGATTGCGCTCTCTTCAAGAACGATTTTCTCTGCTGCCGCGAGGTCAGCCCAACGCTGCTCAGCATCTGTGCTTGATTTCGCAGACTCGATGAGGGCATCGAATTCTTCATTCGACCACTTACCACGGTTGTATGGTCCGTCAGTGACGAAGAGGTCAACGAATGTCATTGGATCCTGGTAGTCAGGTCCCCAACCAGCGAATGACATTTCGAAATCGCCAGCGCTTTCAAGTTCAAGTTTGTTGTTGAACGGTTGTTGCTTGATTGTGACAGAGATTCCTTCGAGGTTCTTCTCAAGCTCACCTTTGATGAACTCACCGATTTGCTTCGCAGTCTCTGAGTCATAGTTCAAGAACTCAAGTTCAACTGTGTCTGTACCGAGCTCTTCAAGACCAGCTTCCCAAAGTTGCTTCGCTTCTTCTGGGTCGTAGCCACCGATGTCTCCATTGATGTCACGGAAGTCGTTGCCGTCAGGACCTGTTACGAAGTCTTTCGGTACGAGGTAGTTCGCAGGAATCGATCCGTTCGCGAGGAGCGTCTCTGAGATTGCTGCTTTATCGTATGCGCGATCGATCGCGTTACGGATGTTTTGGTTGTCAAGCGCTTCTACAGCTGAGTTGAATTGGAGGTAGAAGAGTGTAGGTTCTACGACAGTAGAGAAGTCTTCGCTGTCTTGGAACTGGGCAACGAGCTCAGAAGTCAAGCCAGTGCGGTCCACGTCACCGTTTTCGTACAAGTTGACGCCCGTTTGGACTTCTTTTACGACGCGGAAGTTGATCTCGTCAAGTTTGACTGCTTCTGCATCCCAATACTCTTCGTTTTTAACCATTTTCCAGCCTTGTTCGCGCTCCCAGCTTTCGAGTTTGAACGGTCCGTTGTAAAGAGTTGTCTCTGCAGACGTACCGAGGTTCTCGCCTTGCTCTTGGTCGAACGACTCAAGTTTAGGCATAAATACGCCGAAGCTTGTGAGACCAAGGAAGTAATCAGCCGGAGCTGTCAATTTAACTTCAAGTGTTTGCTCATCGACAGCTGTGACACCAACAGCGTCACGCTCGCCTTCGCCTAAGTTGTAAGCTTCAGCGCCTTCGATGACTGACATAACGTAAGCATATTGTGACCCGTTGTCTGGGTTGAGTACTTCTTTCCAACCGTATTCGAAGTCGTTAGCCGTTACAGGCTCTCCGTTAGACCAAGTAGCGCCTTCACGGATTTTGAACGTGTACGTCAAGCCGTCTTCTGATACTTCGTGCGACTCAGCCATACCTGGTGTTGGGTTGTCTTCTTCGTCCATGCGATAAAGACCTTCCATAACGTTGTTCAATACGTTGAACGATACTGAGTCAGTAGCGAGCGTCGGGTTAAGTGAAGGAATATCTGAACCTTCGAGCAAGTTGAGGACTTGCGCTTCATCCGGCGTACCTTCTGAACCAGATCCGTTTGAACCTGTTTCGTTGTTTGTTGTATCTTCCCCACCCGAACAAGCTGCTAGAAACGCACTCGAGATGAGCGTTACTGACGTTGCTAAAGCAAAACCTTTTTTCTTATTCATTGCGATGACCCCCTGATTTTTTTCGGTTTAACAGAATGAACGATGGTAGAAAATTCAGTCATTTTTCACTTTACAAAATTTGCTACCACAATCCCGTTGAAGCAATAATACAATATTCTGATAATTTTGCAAAGTATTTATTTTGATTTTTCTAAAAAATTTTTACCATAGTCGAAAAGCCCGCCTAAATAGACGGGCTTTTTACTCATTTTTTATATACTTTCGAAAAATGTAGGACGTACGAAGGACCGATGACTGGAAAACCGATTTCCTCATATTGGTCATCGACGGCATACGTTCTTCCAGCTTGATAGATTGGAATAACGACGGCTTGTTCAAGCAAGTGTCGTTCGGCTTGACGATACGCTTCGTCGCGTGCTTGTTTCGACTCGGTCGCCTGCGCTTCTGTCATCAGTCGGTCGAACGTGTCGTCTGCATAGCCGCTCGAATTTAACACGTTGTCCGTCTCGAACTGGGTCAAATAAGCACGGAGCGACGGATAATCTGGCTGCCACCCGGATAACGAAATCGCATAGTCCCCTGCGACTTCTTTCCTAACTTTCTCGCCGAGCGGAAGTTCGACGATGTTGACGGTGAGCTCATCGAGTTGCTCAAGATTTTGTTTGATGGACTGGGCAATTTGTCTTGCTTCATCATCGACGAAACTGAGAAGCTCAATCTCAATCGTTTCTTGCTGCAACCGTTCCTTTACGGACTCGAACGTCTCGGCCGCTTCTCCATCAACGGTCGTGTTCGCTTCCGTCTCATCGATGACGAGCAAGCGTTCAGTCGTTCGTTCGGCCCGGGCGAGTTTCGGTGAAATCGCGTCCCGATCGACGGCGAGAGCAAGGCTCCGTCTAAATTCCACATCGTCGAACGGATACCCTTCGACGTTTGGCTTCAAATAGAAGATGCCGCTACGCGGGATGTCGACGAGTTTCCCTTCCCATGACTCGAGATCGGCCTCATCGGTTCCATACGGGACAGGATGCATCCCGTTCGTTTCAGTCGCGAGCGCCGTTTCCGTTCGGACGACGACGCGTTCGATCGTGACGTCCTCTGCCGCGTGATAGTTCTCATTTTTCACGAGCGTCACTTGTGCCGCGTCCATCGACTCGATATGGAACGGGCCATTGCCGTCAAGCGCAGTCCATTCACCAATCGCCGGCTGTGGCAAGAAGGCAGGCATGGCGAGTATTTCCTCGAACCCTTCCATCGGTCGCTCGAGGGTCACTTCAAGTGTCGAATCATCGATCGCCGTCACGCCGAGCGTCTCCGGCTCTGCCGTGCCGAGGCTGACCGCCTTCCCGTTCACGACATCTTCTAAGAAGAAACTGAACGGCGAATTCGTGTCATCGTCAGCGAGCGTCCGGAAATGATTGACGAACGTTTCCGCCGTGACGGCTTCTCCGCTTGACGTCTGACTGTCTTTTAACGTGAACGTATACGTCGTCCCGTCGTCCGTGCGCGTCATCGTCTCCACGAGCCCCGGCTCGATCGTCCCGTCTTTCCCGAAACGATATAAGCCTTCATATAAATGCGATAAAATCGTCTGCGAACTCGGGTCGATGGCGAGCAATACGTTCGGTTGCTCCGGGAGCGTCTCCCCGTGAATCGTCACGACTTGCTCTTCAGGTGGTGCTAGTTCTTTCGCCGCGTCTCGTTGTCCGTTCCAAAGAAAGAAAAAAAGGATAAGGACTGAAACTAACAAGGCGGCACCGATGAAAAATCGTTTCATCACGCATTCTCCTCTCTGTTAGTCCAACCCTTATACCCTAACCGTTTCTGTAACAATTTTCTAGTATTAGTCTGTCACTTTCGCGAACGCGAGCGTCGCGTTATGGCCCCCGAAGCCAAGTGAGTTGCTAAGTGCATACTGGATGTCAAGTTCCCGATTTCCGTCTCGAACGTAGTCGAGGTCACAGTCTGGTGCAGGTGACGCACAGTTGATCGTCGGATGAATCTTGCCTTCATGAATCGACAGCGCCGTGATGACGGCCTCGACCCCGCCTGCTGCCCCGAGCAAATGCCCGATCATCGATTTCGACGAGTTGACCGCGAGGTTGTCGGCGTGTTCCCCGAACACGTTCCGAATCGCTTTCGTCTCGAGCATATCGTTGAGCGGTGTGCTCGTTCCGTGGGCGTTGATGTATTGAACGTCCTCCGGGCGAATGCTCGCGTCACGAAGCGCCTCACTCATCGCTTTCGAACCGCCTTCGGCTTCTGGTGACGGTGCCGTGATGTGGTACGCGTCCGAGCTCATGCCGTAACCGACGACTTCCGCATAAATCTTCGCGCCACGCGCTTTCGCATGCTCGTATTCCTCGAGAACGAGCACGCCGGCACCCTCGCCCATGATGAAGCCGTCTCGGTTCTCATCGAACGGACGACATGCCGTCTCAGGGTCCGGGTTTGTCGACAGCGCCTTGTTCGCACAGAATCCTGCGAACGAGAGTGGCGTGATCGGTGCTTCCGCACCGCCGGCGAACATCGCGAGTGCGTCGCCGCGCTGAATGACGCGGAACGCTTCCCCAATCGAGTTCGTCCCCGACGCACATGCTGTGACCGAACAGTTGCTCGGCCCTTTCGCCCCGAGATAAATCGACACTTGGCCGCTCGCCATGTTCGGAATCATCATCGGGATGAAGAACGGGCTGATGCGGCGCGGTCCACGTTCGTGAAGGACCGTCGACTGTTTGTCAATCGTCTCGACCCCGCCAATGCCGCTCCCAATCCACGTTCCGACTTGATTCGGGATGGCCGCTACGTCGAGGCCGCTGTCTTTATGGGCGGCGTCTGCTGCTAAAATCGAGTATTGGATGAACGAGTCCATCTTGCGGATCTCTTTTGGCTCCACCAAATGGCTGATGTCCCACGACTTGACCTCGGCCCCGACTTTTGCCGGATATTGGTCGATATCGATCTTTGTCAACGTGTCGACGGCGTTGTCCCCGTTCAATAACCGTCCCCACATCTCGTTGACGTCGTTGCCTAGCGGTGATACAACACCTAACCCTGTAATGACTACTCGTTTCATGTCCTAATCTCCTCCGTGATGTTAGCGTTATTCCAAGTTAAACAGCTCGCTCCCCAAGTGAGCCCGGCACCGAAGCCGGCGATGACGACCGTCTGACCGGCCGTGATTTTTCCGCTCTTCACCGCCTCGGCAAGTGCGAGCGGGATTGAGGCGGCCGACGTGTTCGCATGGTCTTGAATCGTGACGACGACTTTCTCTTCAGCTAGCCCTAACCGCTCGATCGCCGCCTCGATGATACGGCGGTTCGCTTGGTGCGGGACGAGCACGTCCATATCTTGAATCGTCTTGCCGGCCTGTTCGAGCGCCTCGACGACGATGTCTGGCATTTTACGGACGGCGAACTTGAACACTTCGCGACCGTTCATAACAATCTTGCCTTCGTCGTTCTCATATAAATACTTCCCACCCGTCCCGTCGCTGCCGAGAATGATGGAGTCGACCGAGGCGACCTCGTCCTCGCCTAAGACGACGGCACCGGCCCCGTCTCCGAACAAGACGGCCGTCGATCGATCGTCCCAATCGATGAGATTGCCCATCTTCTCGGCGCCAATGACGAGCGTCTTTTTAAAGCCTTTCGACACCATCAAGCCTTTCGCCGTATCCATCGCGAAGATGAAGCCGCTACAAGCCGCGCTGACGTCGAAGGCGACGGCACGCTTGGCGCCAAGGTTCGCTTGGACGAGACACGCGGTCGCCGGGAAGGACGGTGCTGTCGCGGTCGCACAGACGATGGCGTCGATATCTTCGATTGAGACGCCCGCGCTCTTAAGTGCACGTTCCGCTGCGTGGGTGGCCATGTCGGCTACCGTCAAATCCGAATCGGCCAAGTGTCTCGCTTCAATCCCCGTCCGGGTCCGAATCCATTCGTCGCTCGTATCCATTCGTTTTTCCAAATCGACGTTTGTGACACGGTTTGTCGGAAGGAACGAACCGATGCCGATGATTCCAATGTTCATAATGATGACCCCTATTCTTAGTATCTGGTACTAATATAAGGGAATAAAAAAGGGATGTCAACGCATCCCTCTCAATTATTCACCTTGACCGAGTCGTTTCGTCACGGCCATGACCATTTTCGCAGAGTTAATCGAAGCCGTTTCTAAAAATTCATCAAACGACAAATTCGCTTCCTCGTCAGCACTATCCGAGATGGAGCGCGTGACGACGAACGGGACACCGAACTGATAGCACGTCTGGGCGATCGGCGCGGCTTCCATTTCGACGGCGGCGACACCGTCAAAATGCCCGAGAATCTCGGCGACACGTTTCGAGTCGTTGATAAACGAATCTCCTGTGACGATGAGTCCGGTATGCACGTTCACGTCAGGCAAGTTCTCAATCACTTCTTTACAGACGTCCATGAGTCGCGCATCAGCCGGATACGCCGCTGGCATGCCTGGTACTTGTCCGTACTCGTAACCGAACGCCGTCACGTCGACGTCGTGATGTCTTACTTCTGTCGAGACGACGACGTCTCCGACTTTCATTCCTTTTTTGAAACCGCCCGCTGAGCCGGTGTTGATGACGACGTCCGGCTTGAACTTGTCGATGAGAAGCGTCGTGCCGATGGCCGCGTTCACTTTCCCGATGCCCGACTTCAAAATGACGACCTCGACGTTGCCGAGGTAGCCTTCATAGAAGTGATAGCTCGCGATCTCCGTGTCCGTACGCTCTGTCAATTCGTTACGAAGCAAGTTCACTTCTTCTTCCATTGCTCCGATAATCCCGATTTTCATGTCCATTCCTCCTCAGAAAGAGAGCGACGTCCAAATGGATGTCGCTCGTTTGCGTTACTTGATTTCTTTGATTTCGACGACCATGTCGCCGCCAGGTGTCTGTACGTTGACGACATCCCCGACCGTACGGCCAAGAAGCGCCTTCGCGATTGGCGATTCGTTCGAGATTTTGCCTGTGAACGGATCGGCCTCTGCGCCACCGACGATCGTGTACGTCTCATCTTCGTTGTCTTCTTGGATGAAGAACGTCACCGTCTTGCCGATCGCGACCATCGAGTTGTCCGCCACGTCGTCTTGAATGATGACCGCGTTCCGGAGCATCTCTTCAAGTTGCGCGATTCGGCCTTCGACCATCGCTTGTTCTTCTTTTGCAGCGTCGTACTCAGCGTTCTCCGACAAATCGCCGAAGTCACGTGCGATTTTAATATTTTCAACGACTTCTTTACGGCGTACCGTCTTCAGTTCGTTCAATTCATTCTCGATTTTCGCTTTTCCGTCTAACGTCATGTAATGTTGTTTTTCAGCCATTTCTGTCACTCCTTCATTGTCCCCTAGTATATTACAGCTAGGCATAAATTGAAAACGATTTATTTATTAGGCGCGATTGCGCTCCGTGAGCACCCAACGAATCTTCGTCACGAGCAAATCGATGGCGACGAAGTTCTCGCCGCCTTCTGGGACGATGATATCCGCGTAACGCTTCGTCGGCTCGCAAAACTGCAAGTGCATCGGACGGACGACGTTCGTGTACTGGGCGACGACCGAGTCGATCGAGCGGCCCCGCTCATTCAAGTCGCGTTGCATCCGGCGTAAGATGCGGACGTCGGCATCGGTATCGACGAACACTTTAATGTCCATCAAGTCACGGAGACGGTCGTCCTCGAGCGCCAAAATCCCTTCGACGATGACGACGTCGACCGGTTCGATCAAAATCGTCTTGTCTGAGCGCGTGTGGGCCGCATAATCATATACCGGCTTCTCGATGGCCTGATGTTCTTGTAGCTGTTGAATATGCTCAATCAATAGATCGTTGTCGAAGGCGAACGGGTGGTCATAGTTCGTCTTATACCGTTCCTCCATCGTCATCTCCGATTGATCTTTATAGTACGCGTCTTGCTCGATCATGACGACCGATTGTCCTTTGAACGCATCCACGAGCGCGCGGGCAACGGTCGTCTTTCCTGACCCGGTCCCCCCGGCCACGCCGATAATGACGGGTTTATGTTGCATCAAAGTTGAATCCTCCTCATCGTAATTTACGACTGATTGCTAGGCCATCACCAAGGGGCAAAATTGCGGTATGATAATCGGTCCGTGCCATCAATTGCTCAGTAAACTCTTTCACGAGACGGACGAGCCTGCGGCGGCGGCGGTCAAGCACCGACACGTCTTCAAGCAAGACGTCGCCTCGTAAAAATAAATTATCGCTGTAAATCGTACCACCAATCGGTACTAAAGCGCCATACCCATCGAAAAACTTTTGATACTGTCCTTTCGCCGCATCGATGAAGACGGCGTCGAACGGCCCTTCAATCGAACCGATCAACTCGACGGCATCGCCATGGATGACCGTGATTCGGTCCTTCACGTCAGAGCGACCGATGAACGATAACGCCTCTTCATGGCGACGCGCGTTCCGTTCGATCGTGACGATTTCAGCGGACGGCAACAGCTCCGCCATCCGGATGGCCGAATAGCCGATGGCCGTCCCGACCTCAAGAATCCGGACCGGACGCTGCATCGCGAGGAGCGACAACAGCACTTCCGACCCGGTCAAGTCCATGATTGGCACGTGATGGATGCGGGCGAACTCCTCCATCTCCGCTAAGAGCGGCGACCGAGGCGTGACCAACTGTTCCACATAGCCTTCATAGGATGCATGTTCCACTTTCTGACACCTCTACCTCTCTATTCATTCAAACGACCGGAAGCGAGTGCTTCCGGTCGATGCCGTCAATTGTTGTTTGCTGCTTCGAACGCTTCCCATTCCGGACGGTACTGGTTCACGTTCTGCTGGTGTTCCTCGTACGTCACTTCAAACAATACTTCGCCGTTCGGGAACCCCTCACGAGGCGGCCGTGCATAGAAATAGAAGTTTGCTGTGTCGTTCGGGTTGAGCGTCGCGGCGAACGCGTCCCGGCTGACCGATGCGATTGGACCGATCGGGATGCCGGCATACTTGTACGTGTTATAGAGCGAATCGTTTTGTAAGTCGTTGAACGATGTGAAGATCGACGTCTCTCCCGTCCCGTACCAAACGGTCGGGTCCGACTGGAGCCGCATGCCGTCCGCTAGACGGTTTTCGAACACACCGGCGATCTCTTGACGGTCTTCCGTCGAGACCGCTTCTTTTTCGACGACTGACGCGAGCGCGAGCGTCTCATGGAACGTCCGTCCCGCTGCTTCGAGCGCCGCCTTGTTCTCGTTGTAGAGCTGTTCGGTCGGCTTTAACATCTCATCGATGATCTGCGTGAGCGTGACCCCTTTATCGAACTCGTACGTTGCCGGGAACAAGTAACCTTCTAACGGATGGTAAATGCCTTCCGCTAACACTTCGTCTGTCAACATCTCGTGTTCCGCGACAAGAGAAGCGATATACTCCTTGTCACTCAATTGAGCCGAAATTTCTTCTTCCGGAATCTCAGCGACGTTCGCAAGCCGTTTGATGACTTGGTCAATCGTGAACCCTTCTGGAATTGTCAATCGGATATCTGGAACGACGATCACTTTGCCGGTCTTCAGCGTTGCGATCATCTCGTCAAGCGACTGTGACGGGGATAACGTGTACGTCCCCGCTTGGAACGATGATTCATTTTTAAACCGTGTGTAAAGACGGAAAATCGCGCTATTCCTCACGAGTCCATTCTCTTCGAGTAGTTCGCCAATGTACCCTGAGCCTGCACCGAGTGGCACCTCGACTTCGACCGTTTCAGTCGATGTCGGGTCCACGGGCTCAAGTGACCGTTTTACGAATGCGTACGAGACGGCAGCACCGGTGGCGATGACAAGAAGAAAGACAGCAAGGATAATCACCGTGATACGACGAACGATCCGGCTTCGTGCACGCTTCTCATCTGACATCGATGGATAGTTCATGCATGTTCTCCCCTGTTCTTCTTTTATGAAGATGGGCGACGAGGGTTTCCCCTAGCCGCCCGTCCACGTATTAGTCTAAACCGACTTCGTCGTTGACGATGTCGAATGCTTCCATGACTTCTTCGAAGTCGTCATCGTCTTCGACGAGCTTCAAGATGAATTCGCCATCTTCAAGTTCTTCGATTTCGAACGCGTATACTTCGATTGTATCTTCATCTTCTGTCTCCGGGTTGCCAACCGGCTCGAGAACGACAAACGTCTTCTTCGAGCGGTCGCTCGTCATCCGGAAAATTTCTGCAAATAAATGCTCGTCTCCATTTTCATCTGGAATACGGTACATTTCTTCTTCACGACGGATTTCTGCCATGAGTAATTCCTCCTTATTTCCCTGAACGATCCAGGTAGTTTTGTAAAATCATGACCGCCGCCATCTTATCGATGACCGCTTTTCTCTTTTTGCGGCTGACGTCTGCCGAGATGAGCATCCGCTCCGCTTGCATCGTCGTCAGGCGCTCATCGACTAAAATCGTCGGTAAGCCCGTGGCCTCGGTGAGGGCAGCGGCAAACGCCTCTGACGCCTCGCCTCGCGGCCCGATCGTCCCGTTCATGTTCTTCGGGAGACCGACAACGACTTCTTTCACTTCGTACTGCTCGATGATTGGTCGGAGCAGACGGACGGCCTCGTCAAAGTCCGGCTCGGTCCAGTAGACCGTCTCCACACCTTGTGCCGTCCAGCCCATGAGGTCGCTCACGGCGACCCCAATCGTCTTCGACCCGACATCGAGCCCCATGACTCGCTTCATATTAATCCTCTCTACGATCGTTCAAATACGATTTGACCAGCTCTTCGAGCAGTTCATCTCGTTCGATTTTGCGAATCAAGTTTCGCGCATCGTTATGACGCGGAATGTAGGCAGGGTCACCTGACAACAAATATCCGACGATTTGATTGATCGGTTGGTAGCCTTTTTCCTCGAGCGCTTTATACACCGTGATCAGTGTCTCCCGAGTGTTGGCTCGATTATCATCTTCTGGAAAATTGAATTGCATCGTGCGATCCATTTGGCTCACAAGAATCCACCTCTTTCCGTTTGCACTTCACATTCTATTATGCCAGTGATTCGACGTAATGTGAAGCAAACTTCAATGCTTCATCGAGTTTTGTCGCATCACGGCCTCCGGCTTGCGCCATATCAGGGCGACCGCCACCGCCGCCACCGCAACGTGTCGCGACTTCTTTAATCAGTTTTCCGGCGTGGAAGCCACGGTCGTTCAAGTCTTTCGTCACACCGGCGACGAGATTGACTTTGTCGCCGTTCGCCGAGCCGAGGATGATCACGGCTGAGCCGAGCTTGCCTTTCAACTCATCAACCATGCCGCGGAGCGCGTCCATGTCTTGGCCGTCGACGCGTTTGGCAATCAACTGGACCCCTTGAATCGTTTCAAGCGCATCCGTGAGTGACGCCGCTTCGATGTTCGCGAGCTTCGCTTTGAGCGACTCGTTCGCACGTTCCACGTCTTTCAACTCGGCTTGGAGCGCCTGGACACGTGTCGGCACTTCAAGCGGTTTTGTCTTGAGCAGTTTTGCTGCCGATTCGAGCGTCTCGATTTGCTGGTTCATGACTTCGTATGCGCCCGCTCCTGTGACGGCCTCGATGCGTCGTGTACCGGCACCGATCCCTGACTCCGACAAGATTTTGAAGAGTCCGATTTCAGCCGTGTTGCCGACGTGGCAACCACCGCAAAGCTCGACCGAGTCTCCGGCCGCGACGACGCGGACGACGTCCCCGTACTTCTCACCGAAGAGCGCCATCGCACCTTTCGCTTTCGCGTCGGCGATGTTCATCTCTTCGATGTCGACACCAATCGATGCCCAGATGCGTTCGTTCACTTGACGTTCAATCGCCTGAAGCTCTTCTGCCGTCACTTGACCGAAGTGCGAGAAGTCGAAGCGGAGACGATCCGCCGTCACAAGGGAACCGGCTTGGTTGACGTGCTCGCCGAGCGTGTCTTTCAAGGCACGATGCAACAAGTGTGTCGCCGTGTGGTTCTTGATGATCGCTTGACGTGCGTCTTGATCGACCGTTGCCGTCACTGCGACTTCCGCCTTAGCGATGCCCGACGTGACCGTGACCGTATGCAAGTTTTGACCGTTCGGCGCTTTCGAGACGTCTTTGACGTGAAGGACGAAGTCCGACCCGACGATTTGACCTTTGTCACCGATTTGACCGCCGCTCTCCGCGTAAAATGGCGTCTGGTCGAGGATGACTTGGGCTTCCTCTCCGGCTGCGACGACGTCGACGAGCTCACCGTCATGAATCAAGCTGACGATTTTCGCCTCTGTGCCGAGATTCGTATAGCCGATGAACGACGATTCGAGCGTGATGTCTGCGAGTACACCCGATTGGATTTGCATCGACTCGACGTCGGCGCGCGCCATGCGGGCCCGCTCACGCTGTGCGTTCATCGCTTGTTTGAAGCCGTCCTCGTCAACCGAGAGGTTATGGTCTTCCGCGTACTCGATCGTCAACTCGAGCGGGAAACCGTACGTGTCGTAAAGACGGAACGCGTCTTCCCCACTGATGACGTTCGACCCAGTCGCTTTTTGCGCTTTCGCGACTTCGTTCAAGATGGCAAGGCCGTCATGAAGCGTCTCGTGGAACCGTTCCTCCTCGTTTTTGACGACTTTCTTGATGAAGTCTTTCTTCTCACGGACCTCAGGGTAGAAGTCGACCATGATGTCGCCGACGACGTCGACGAGTTCGTACATGAACGGACGCTCGATTCCGAGCATCTTCGCGTAACGAACGGCACGACGGAGGAGACGACGGAGGACGTAGCCACGGCCTTCGTTCGATGGGAGTGCCCCATCCCCAATCGCGAACGATACGGTCCGGATATGGTCGGCGATGACTTTGAACGCCACGTCTTTACTGCTGTCGGCACGATACGTCTCGCCGCTGATTTTCTCTGTCTCGCGGATAATCGGCATGAAAAGGTCTGTGTCGAAGTTCGTCGGCACGTCTTGCATGACGCTCGCCATTCGCTCAAGACCCATCCCCGTATCAATGTTTTTCCGTGGGAGCTCGGTATAGTTGCCGTGCCCGTCATGGTTGAACTGACTGAAGACGATGTTCCAAATCTCGAGGTAGCGCTCGTTCTCGCCGCCCGGGTAGAGTTCCGGGTCGGTCGGGTCGTCACCGAACGACGGGCCGCGGTCGAAGAAGATTTCCGTGTTCGGGCCAGACGGGCCTTCCCCGATTTCCCAGAAGTTTTCTTCGAGCGGGATGATGCGGTCAGCCGGTACGCCGAGCTCGATCCAGATACGTTTCGCTTCTTCGTCTTCCGGGTGAATCGTCACGGAGAGGCGGTCCGGGTCGAGTCCGTACCACTCATCGCTCGTGAGAAGTTCCCAGCCCCACTTGATCGCATCTTCACGGAAGTACTCCCCGACCGAGAAGTTTCCGAGCATCTCGAAGAACGTATGGTGACGAGCCGTCTTTCCGACGTTCTCGATGTCGTTCGTCCGAATCGACTTCTGTGCGTTGACGATTCGCGGGTTGGCTGGAATGACGCGACCATCGAAATATTTTTTAAGCGTCGCGACGCCCGAGTTGATCCAAAGCAGTGTCGGGTCCTCGACCGGTACGAGCGAAGCGCTCGGTTCGACCGAATGTCCTTTTGATTTGAAGAAATCTAAATACATTTGGCGAATCTGTGCGCCAGTTAATGGTTTGAGCGGTTTCATCAACAATTCCTCCTTATTCTGAACGAAACGAAAAAAAGCGATGTCCATCCCTATGGAAAGGGACGAAAGCATCGCTTCGTGGTACCACCCTCGTTCGCACGGCAAAGCCGTGCCTCGAACATCCGATAACGTGGATGAGGCGCCCAGGATGAGTGGGGACTCCAGACTAGCTTCGGTCGGCCGACCCCCATCTTCTCGCAGCCTAGGAAGATGTCTCTGATGAGGCGGTGACGACGTACTCGGTTCTTTCATCGTCTTTAATCGTTTCAGTTTTCTATTGGTCATTATCACACGTGTTCAAGCGTTCGTCAAGACTTGCCGCCGAGCCGTTCGACGAGCTTCGTCCGGCGCACCGGCTCTTCTTCCCGTGTCGCCGCCTCGAGTGCGCGGACGTCGCCAAAGAGGAGTAAACTCTTCTTCGCGCGCGTGACGGCCGTATAAATCAAGTTGCGCGACGAGCGGAACCCACCGTTGAAGAAGACGGGCATAAGGACGATCGGGAACTCGGATCCTTGTGACTTATGGATCGTGATGGCGTAGGCGTGGGTGAACTGGTCCCATTCGCTCCGATTGTACTCGACCTCGATTTGGTCGAAGCGGATATAAATCTTATCGACCTTGTCGACGTTCTCTTTCGCGTAAAAGATGTTCGTGATCTCCCCGATGTCCCCATTATAGACGTTCTCCTCGGCGTTATTGACGAGCTGGAGCACTTTGTCCCCGTTCCGATACGTCCGGTTACCGTGCTTCACTTCCCTCGCCGCCGACTTCGGATTGAACACGTTTTGAAGCGCCTCGTTCAGTCCATCGATGCCGCAGACGCCACGATACGTCGGCGCGAGAATCTGGATATCAAACGGTGAATAGCCTTTTCGGAGTGCAGCCCCGGCCATCTGACAGATCGCTTGGAGCGCCGTCTCTTGGTTCGCCGTATAGAAGCGCCGGTCCGGGAGCGCCGCCAGTAAGTCGTCCGGCATCTGTTTCGCGTTGAGCGCATGCGCCAAACGGAGGATGCTCGACTCGGACGCCTGCCGATGGACGACATCGAGACGGACGACCGGGATACCGTCGGTCGACATCAAATCGGCGAGCACTTGACCAGGCCCGACCGAAGGGAGTTGGTCGCGGTCACCGACGAAAAGAATCTTCATCCCGTTCGGCACGGCCCGGAGCAGGCTCCGGAACAAGAAGATGTCAATCATCGACGCCTCGTCGACGATGAGCACTTTCCCGACGAGCGGGTTCGTGTCATCGACTTGGAACGAACTGCCATCGAACTTTAACAACCGGTGAATCGTCGAAGCCGGGAGCCCGGTCGATTCACTGAGCCGTTTCGCGGCCCGTCCGGTCGGTGCGGCGAGGACGAACGGGAACGGCTGGTTCGGTACCGGTTCAAGTTTCCAGTCGAAGACGTCGCTCAGCGCGTGAATAATCCCGCGCACGACCGTCGTCTTCCCGGTTCCCGGTCCGCCGGTAAGCACCATGAGCGGCGATTTCAACGCGAGCTCGATTGCCTCGCGCTGTTGTTTCGCGTACTCGATGGAGAACATCTCCTCGACGCGACCGACGGCATCGAAAATCGTCGCCATATCGACGTCTTCCGTCGTCGAGGTCGACATGATGCGGGCAAGTTCTTCGGCCGCCTTTCGTTCAGCCCGATACACGCGCGGATGATAAACGACCCCATCTTCAACGATGATGCGTTCGTCTTGGGCGAGTGTCTCGAGCGCGGATACGAGCGCATCGCCCGGGTCCCCCCCGATGATGCGCGGCATCTCACGGTGGAGCTGTTCCGACGTGACGAACAAGTGCCCGTTCCCTTGCTCGAGTTCGAGCACGTACAAGACGGCGGCGGCAATCCGCTCCGGATGGATGCCTTGAATGCCAAAATGTGCCGCGATGGCGTCGGCCGTCTTGAAGCCGATCCCTGGCACATCGTACATGAGCGCATAAGGGTTCTTCTCGATCGTCTCCATCGCCCGTCCTTCATATTCTTTATGAATCTTCGAGGCGAGCCGTGGCGTCACGTCGAACGGGGCCAAGAACAACAGCAATTGGTCGACGCCATACAAGACGTTCAACCGTTCCGTGATGACACGGGCTTGTTTCTCTTTCAATCCGTCGACGTTCGAGAGGACGCTCGGATGTTTGACGATTTGGTCGATGCAGTCGTCACCGAGCGTGTCGGCGATCTTTTGCGCCGTCTTTTGCCCGATGCCCGGAAACGATCCGTTCGTCAAAAAGCGGACGGCCGCTCGTTTCGTCATCGGGACGACGCGGCGAATCCAATCCGCCTTCATCTGTTTGCCGAACCGTGGATGATCGACGAGACGGCCGTGCGCCTTATACGTCTCGCCCTTCTCGATTCCGACACCGACCCCGGCGATGACCATCTCGGTCTCGTCGGTCTCAAAGTTTTTTTCTTTTATACGTACAAGCGCGATCGTATGCGCTTCTTCTTCCGATTGAAACAGGACGCGGATGACTTTTCCTGTCAACTCGTAAGGTGCTGCCATCATGTGAGCCACCCCCAGCTAGTTTTCCATCCCCCATTATAGCCCGATTCGGAAGAGGAGAACAAATCGCCTAACTAAACAAGTTCAGGATTTGCTCAAGCTGATTGAGATTGACCCGTTCGAGGAGGCGGATCAACTGGTCGATGTCGACCCGATTCAACAGCCGCTCGAGCTGGTCAACGTCGACCGTACTGAAGAGCCGTTCGAGTTGGGCCACATCGACTCGTTCGAGCAACCGTTCGAACCGTTCCAGTTCGCCTGTATTGACGTAGCCTTGTAAGCGTTCGAGCAGCTCGGTCCGCTCGACCCGGAACAGCTTTTCAAGCGAAGGGCGTTGAATGAGCAGGACGAGCCCGCTCGCCGCGACGTGAATCCCCCAGTTCAAGACGACGTGTCCGAGCCGCAACGTTTGGCCGATGAACGGGATGAGTGGAATAAACGAAATTTGCAATACGAGTAGCCCGAGTTGGAGATATGCGTTCGGGACAATCCACGCGATGATGGCGAGCGCGAGCGGGACCGTCCAGCCGATGCCGACGACACCGAGTGATTGTCGAAACGACCGATTCGTCGAGAGTACCCAATGCATAAGAAGTCCGATGACGAAAAACGTCGCAAACAAAATGAGAAGTGTCGCCGTCGCCCGTTCCGATTCGATGATGACGCGATAGAACACGTTATTCGTCCATTCTCCGGCCGCCAATCGGTTATCAATCGCGGTGAACATGCGTCCAAGCATGAACCATTCGACGACAAAAAATAAGATAACGCTTAGTAGACTAATGATTCGCATAATGTCTCTCCTTCCTTTCGTTCCTTGTCCATTTCCCGAACGTGCAGGTGACTACGCACGTTTTTCCTTGAATCAAACAGGGAACTGTTCGAGTGAACCTACGAAGGAGGAATGACGCATGACAAAACGGATTCCAATTACCGGGCTATGTGAACTCGTATTAGAAGTGACAGATATGGCGGAGGCGGTCGACTTTTGGCACGGCAAGCTCGGTCTTCCGGTCGTCGAGCAGTGGGTCGGCGACGACGCGGAGCCGAGCGAGGCGCAAGAACACGCGGACGAGCCTTGGGCGACGTGGTTATACGTCGGCGGTAACACGCGTCTCGGGCTATGGTTAAAGCGCGACTTCACGGAAGAAGAAGACGCGAACCGACGACAAGACGTAACCGAATGGGAGACGTTGTATGACGAAGGAGGCGCTCACGTCCATTGCGCTTTTTATGTCCCGATGGATTCCTTTGAACAGGCGCTCGACGTATTAAACGATTCCGGTATTCCGACGAAGCTACGGACGTGGGACGAAGATGAGACCGTAAACGGGAAAGAACGTTCCGCCTACTTTAAAGATCCAAGTAAAAACGTCATCGAGCTGTATACGAAAAATATGGACGAGGCGTATGAGAAGTTCGGCGGGGAGCCGGTGAAAATCACGACGAAACAGTTATAAAATAAATAGAGGTCGAACGGGGCGCATGATATGATGAGAGAAAATGGAAAAGGTTGTGCGTCATGAGATATGTCGCTCTATCGCTTGTAATTGGTTTAGGTTTATGGACTTACTCACTTTATTTTGTAGTCTATTCATTTCCTCTACTCGATCGACCCGCTTCGTTCTTCTTTCTTACAATCATGTCTGTCATCGTTTCGCTACTTGTTTTGATTGATAGCGTGAGAAAAGCAAGTACAGGTACAACGATCTGGTGGAATGCGCTCGCCATCGTCGGGGCGGTACTCCTCTCCGCGATAAACGGTCTCGTTTTGTTCTTGGGAGGGTTGTTCGCATGACACTCATCCTACCTGAATGCATCACCGGATTCTCATACGGTGACTGCCCGGCTCCTGGATCCGAAGTAAGGTTATTTCAAACGATTTGTTTCGATTACGCTCGTCAGAAAGGTGGAACGTGTACCATCATTCTCGGAGACTCGATCACCCCGAACTATCACCAAGCGACGATCACTATCCGTGGACGCAGCATCTATGTGCTACTCAGTAGATCTTATCCCATCATCGGTATCTCAAAGTATGAACCGTTTTCGTACGAGTACATTGATGTACCCGAGTTGACTAACCTGTTTCCTACACCGTACCAAGTTCCGATAGCGGCGGAGTTGAACGAACGATTTGACGTGACGCTGCAGCCGTTTCTGAACGACGCAGAGCGTGGAGAGATTGACTATTGGGAGCCGGAGACGATTGGTAACGTCATCTTCCACTATTGGGACTAACAAAAAAGCCTTTGCGATTTTTTCGCAAAGGCTTTTTTAAGCATTCAATTCCCGAGCAACTCGTCCATTTTCGCTTTCGCGTCATACGCGAGCGCATGGTCCGGTTGCAATTCGAGCACACGTTCGAGCTCGACGTACGTCTTGTCTTGTTCCCCGAGAAACGCATAAGCGATCGCCAAGTTGTATCGCGCGTCCGTGTGGCTCGCGTCGAGGTCGAGCGTTTGCTCGAGCGCCTCGACGGCCAAATCGAGCTGTTCGTTCTGTGCGAGCGCGAGTCCGTACTGGAACGAAATCTCGACGTCTTCCGGCGACTGTGCTTGCGCTTCCTTCAGACGTGGCAAGGCGCGGACGAAGTCGCCCATCGCCTTGTACGTCAAACCGAGCATGAAGTGCAGGTCCGCGTCGTTCATCCCGGCAAGGAGCGCCTGGCGAAGTGACGCCTCGGCCAAGTCGAGCTGCTCGAGCTCATAGGCGAGTGCGCCTTTCGCATAGTGGGCCGCGCCGAACGCGTTGTCGAGTTCGAGCGCCTTGTCGTAAAAGACGACGGCCCGCTCGTGGTCCCCGATCGCTTGAAGGAGCGTCCCCATGTTGACGTAACCGGTCGGGTCCGCGGGGGCGGCTTCAATCGCAGCGTTGAACTGCTTCGCCGCTTGTTCAAACTCGCCTTGCTGCATCGCTTGGATGCCTAATTCGTTTGCGTTCATCGTCATCACCTCATCCGATATAGTCGAGTCGTTTTCCAGATCGATACGCTTCATCAATCGTCGCACCGCCGAGGCAGATATCGCCGTCATAGAAGACGACGGCCTGGCCTGGCGTGATGGCGCGTTGCGGCTCGTCGAACTTGACGAGCACTTCGCCGTTCTCGAGCGGCGCGATCGTCACCGGTACGTCTTGTTGACGGTAGCGGAACTTCGCCGTCGCCCGGAACTCCGCTGCTGGAACGGTACCCGTCCACGACAGTTTCGAGGCGAGGAGCGCGTCTGAATAGAGCGCGTCGTGATGGAACCCTTGGCCGACGTACAAAATGTTCTCCTCGACGTTCTTGCCGACGACGAACCACGGGTCCCCGTCGCCACCGATGCCGAGACCATGGCGTTGACCGAGCGTGTAATACATGAGCCCGTCGTGACGCCCTTTGACGACACCGTCGAGCGTCTGCATCTCGCCTGGTTGTGACGGCAAATACTCCGAGAGGAACTCTTTGAAGTTCCGCTCGCCGATGAAGCAGATGCCCGTCGAGTCTTTCTTCTTCGCCGTCGCGAGGCCCGCCTCTTCGGCGATGACGCGGACGTCTTTCTTGTCCATATGCCCGATTGGGAACATCGTCCGTGCGAGCTGGTCTTGGGACAACTGGTTCAAGAAGTAGGTTTGGTCTTTATTGTCGTCTTTTCCGCGCAAGAGACGGTGTTCACCGTCGACGTAGTCGACGCGTGCATAATGGCCCGTCGCGACGAAGTCGGCACCGAGGCGGAGCGCATGATCAAGGAACGCCTTGAACTTGATTTCCTTGTTACACATGACGTCCGGGTTCGGTGTCCGGCCAAGACGATACTCGGCCAAGAAATATTCGAACACGCGGTCCCAATATTCTTTCTCGAAATTGACCGCATAATACGGGATTCCGATTTGGTTCGCCACGGCGATGACGTCTTCATAGTCTTCGGTTGCGGTACACACACCGTTTTCGTCCGTGTCGTCCCAGTTTTTCATAAAGATTCCGATGACGTTGTACCCTTGCTCTTTTAAAAGATGGGCCGTCACCGATGAATCGACGCCGCCTGACATCCCGACGACGACCGTCGTCTCTCCAGGGGCTTTCGTTCGTAAATTCATTTCCTCACTCCGTTCGTGAATGTCGAGACGACATCAGCAAGCCGTTCCGCGAGTTGCTCCACGTCGTGCATCGTATTGCCTTGTCCGAAACTGATCCGGACCGATTGTTTCGTCCGCTCCGACGCGCCGAACATGGCCGTCAAGACGTGCGATGGTTCAATCGACCCGGCCGTGCAGGCGCTTCCGCTCGAGATGGCGACGCCGCGCATGTCCATCATGATCAGGAACGGTTCGAGGTCGATGCCCGGTAGGTACAAGTTGACGATATGCGGCAGACGGTTCGCACCGTTCACCTCATAGTCCACCCCGAGAAGGTCGAGACGCTGAAGCAACGTCTCGGCCAACTGATGATACTCGGCCACCCGCTCTGAACGCTCGGCCATGATGAGCGCTGCTGCTGTTTTGAATCCGACGGCACCCGGAACGTTTTCCGTGCCGGCTCGACGTTTCCGTTCTTGTTGGCCACCAAAAGAACGCGTCGCTAATTTTACACCTGTTTTCATAAAAAGAAAACCGATACCTTTCGGCCCATTGATTTTGTGAGCCGAGGCCGACAATAAATCGACACCGAGCGCCTTGACGTCAATCGTTTCCGTCCCGAGTGCTTGGACGGCGTCGGTATGGAAGAGCGCTTGGTGGTCGCGTAGCACCTCACCGATTTCCACGATCGGTTGAATCGTGCCGACCTCATTGTTCCCATACATGACGGAGACGAGAATCGTATCGTCCCGTAGCGCCGCCCGAACCGCCTCGACCGAGACAGCACCCGTCGAATCGACGTCGAGATACGTCACGTCGAACCCATCGCGCTCAAGCTGTTCCATCGCATGGAGGACGGCGTGATGCTCGACTTTCGTCGTGACGAGATGCTTCCCTTTATGCGCATTCGCCTCGGCCGCACCGAACAACGCATAGTTGTCCGACTCGGTCCCACCCGACGTGAACACGATCTCGTTCGGCGTCGCCCCGATGAAACGGGCGAGCGTGCGGCGTGACTCGTCGAGCGCGGCCCGGGCCGTCCGTCCGATCCCATGGATGCTCGACGGGTTGCCGTATTGTTCTAGAAAGTATGGCGTCATCGCCTCGAGCACTTCAGGACGCATCGGGGTCGTGGCGGCGTGATCAAAGTAATTCATTTTTTCACCTCATCCTTAAATGTAAAACATGTAGCCGTTCGTGTCTTCTTCGGCCAGATCGGCGAGCGTCGTCTCGTCGAGAACGGTCTCAATCGCCACTTTGATTTTATCCCACAGTTTGCGTTTGACGGCATCGTCCGCTTCTGAGTCTTCGACGATTGTGAGCGGTCCTTCGAGCAAACGGATAATCTCACCGGCCGTGATCTCTTCTGCCGGCTTGACGAGCTGGTAGCCGCCATAAGCGCCGCGCACGCTCTTGACAAGCCCGCCGTTACGGAGCGGTCCAATCAATTGCTCCAAATAATGCTCGGGCAGCTCGTGGCGGGTTGCGATCTTCTTCAAACTGAGCGGTTTATTGTCAGTCTCACGGGCGAGCGCAATCATAATCGTCAACCCGTAGCGACCTTTTGTAGATATTTTCATCTTCATGTCTCCTTCTGTTATACTGTTCGAACAAACGTTTGTCGAAAGGAAAGTGTGCGTATGAGTGATTTATTCCAGCAATCCAATAGCGGCCCGCTCGCCAATCGGATGCGCCCCGAGACGTTAGACGAAGTCATCGGTCAGCGGCATATCATCGGCGAAGGCAAGTTGCTACGCCGCGCCATCGAGGCCGACCGGCTCGGCACGATTATCCTCTATGGACCACCGGGCACCGGCAAGACGACGCTCGCCCGTGTCATCTCGAACTATACGAAAGCGACGTTCGTCCAATTGAACGCCGTCACGGCGAAACTCGATGAACTGAGAAGTGTCATCCGTGAAGCCGAATCGCGCTTTGACTTTGAGAATGAACGGACGATCCTCTTCCTCGACGAGATTCATCGATTCAACAAGTTGCAACAAGACGCCCTGCTCCCGGCACTTGAGGCCGGGAAGCTCGTCTTGATCGGAGCGACGACCGAAAACCCGAGTTTTGAAGTGAACGCGGCGTTACTTTCCCGCGCGACGGTGTTTCGGCTCGAACCGCCCGGACCAGACGAACTGCGCGTCGTCCTCGAACGTGCGCTCGTCGACAAGCGAGGGTTTGGCAACTATACGGTCAAGATGGACGATGCGGCTGTTGACCATTATATCAAAATGGCGGACGGTGACTACCGTGTCCTCTTGAACGGGCTCGAACTCGCCGTCTTGACGACACCCGAGGTCGATGGGGTGATTCACATCACGCTCGACGTCGCCGAAGAGTCGGTGCAACAAAAAGCGATCAAATACGATAAGACGGGCGACCGCCATTATGACGTCATCTCGGCGTTCATCAAATCGATTCGCGGCTCCGACCCGGACGCCGCCCTCTATTGGCTCGCCGTCATGATCGAGGCCGGTGAGTCACCGCGCTTCATTTTACGGCGCCTCTACGTCCATGCGGCCGAAGACATTGGCATGAGCGACCCGAACGCGTTGTTGATCGTCGATGCGGCCGCCCGGGCGAGCGAGTATGTCGGCTTTCCGGAAGCACGAATCCCAATCGCCGAAGCCGTCCTATATCTTGCGACGGCACCGAAGTCGAACGCGGTGATTACCGCAATCGACAAGGCGCTCCATCACGTTCGAACGATTGAGGGCGGCCCGGTTCCCGTTCACTTACGGGACGCGCACAGCCCCGGGGCCCGTGAACTCGGGAACGGTGCCGGCTATAAATATCCGCATGACGAGAAGGACGGCTACGTGCCACAAAACTACTGGCCCGAAAACTTGGCCCGGAAACGTCCGAAATATTATACGCCGACACCCCGCGGCTTCGAACAGCAAGTGCAAAAGCGGCTCGACTATTGGGAAAAACGACGCTGACTCATCTGAGCCGGCGCCGTTTTTTTATTTCTGGATGCGGTTGATCTCGACACCCGCTGTCTCGAGCATTTCATTGATAACATAACCGGCTGCGACGAGCCCTGCGACCGATGGCACGAACGCGTTCGAGCTCGGTGGCATCTTCGCCTTACGAATCGGCGCGTCCTTCTTCCCGACGACTTCGTTCACGTCTTCCCGCGTGACAATCGGCGACTCGTCCGAAAAGACGACCGGCACGCCTTTATGGATTCGTTCTTTCCGGAGACGGGTCCGGACCATCTTCGCGATCGGGTCGTACGTCGTGTCTTTAATGTCGACGACCTTGATTCGCGTCGGGTCCATCTTGTTGGCCATGCCCATACTTGAGATGACCGGGATGCCGCGGCGTTTGCATTCGACGATCAAGTGAATCTTATAGATGATCGTGTCCGATGCATCGATGACGAAATCGAGGTCTTGTGCGAAGAACTCTTCGAACGTCTCTTCAGTATAGAACATCTTTAGTTTGACGAGCTCAAGCTCGGGATTGATGTCGAGGAGTCGTGTCCCCATCGCTTCGACTTTCGGTTGTCCGACCGTCGAAAGGAGCGCGTGGATTTGACGGTTGACGTTCGTGATGTCGATGTCGTCCTTATCGACGAGCACGATACGACCGACGCCGCTCCGGGCGAGTGCTTCGGCTGCGAACGAGCCGACACCGCCGACGCCGAGGATGGCGACCGTCTTTCCTTTTAATGTGTCTAAACCTTCTTGCCCGATGGCCAATTCATTTCGTGAAAACTGGTGTAACATACTCTTCCTCCAAATTAATTCTATTTTCTCACACTATTTTACTCGGAATTACAAACAAAAAAAAGACGTCTAGCGACGTTTTAATAAAAAAATCGATGGGGCCCGGAGTGCCGTGACGATGCCCTGCTTTTGAACCTGCTTAAGCAGGTGGGTGACCTAGCGTCCCCTTCACAAGTCCTCCTGCACGTGATGAGGCAGTTGATCCGGATGGCAGTTCGGTCTCCCGTATTCAAAGTGTTGGCTCAAAATAACGAAGGCGGCTCTCGTACACCTCAGGTATCCCATCTGTTGATTTAACTATAGCTTGTCTGTAAAAAGAAGTCAATCAGAAACCATGACTTCTCGTGACAGTTTCGTCATAACCACGTGTTACGAAACGCACCGTCCGGGTCGTACGTTTCTTGTTGGCGCGCGATATTGAAGCGGCGGTCGCGCGAGTCGTTACCGACGCCCGCCTGATACGCCCAGTTCCCATAATTGCTCGCCACGTCGTAGTCAATGAGCCGCGATTCGAAATACGCCGCCCCGTAACGCCAATCTTGTCCGAGCTCTTTCGCAAAGTAGCTCGCGACGATTTGACGCCCTCGGTTTGACATCCATCCGGTCGCGTTCAGCTCGCGCATGAAACTATCGACGAAGTCGACGCCTGTCTCTCCTCGTTGCCAGCGGGTGATCACGTCTTCCTCGACGCGCCACGACTTTTCCTTCGAGCGGATGCCTTGGGCCCGGAAAAGCCGCTTACCCTGTTCGAGGGCCACCCATTGGAAGAACTCGCGCCAAAGCAACTCAAAATAAAGCCAATACGTCGACTCGTTCGCCCCGTGCGACGCCTCGTGTCGCTCGAGCTCATGCAGGACGCGACGTGGCGACAGCGACCCGTTCGCAAGGTAAGCGGATAGTTTCGAAGAATCGTCGACCCCAAACCCGTTGCGCGTCTCTTTGTACGTCCGGACCGGCCCGTTCAAATAGTTGGCCAGTCGTTCCCGCCCGGCCCGCTCCCCGCCTTGAAACGGGAACGCCGATCGTTTGTCCTTCTCGACCGGTCCGTGATCGATTGAAAAGTCAACCGGCGAAATGGCCTCCGTGTACGCACGTTCAATCAACCGATTCGGCGCGGCGTCCGACTCGATCTTCTTTCGAAACTCGGTGAACAAAAACGGCATCCGCTCAAACGGAATCTCGTCACGCGGATAGAGGGTGAATCCGTCGAACACCTGCCACTCGCCTCGCCAAGCGCTCTTGACGTCTCGCTCGATGCGGCGCTCATTAAAGCCAATCGAGGATTGGAACACCAGTCGATCATTGGGGTCAAGGACGTCCAGCGGATGACCGACATGGACGTAGAGCGGGATATCGAGCGCTTTAAGTGAACCGGCTAAATCTTCGAGCGTCTCCTTTAAAAACTGCAGGCGCCGTCGTCCGAGCGGGATGACACCGTACCGGTTTTCCTTCAACTCATCGGGCCGAATCACGTAATGGCCTTCAATCGGGTCGTCATGTCGGAGCGCTTCTTCAAGCGGCAAATGATCATCGACGCGAAGGTCGTTGCCATACCAAATAATCGTCTTCATCTTTACACCTCCACTCTCATTATGACGCCATCGTCAGACGACGAAACGGTCAAACCTGCAACGGATATGTTTTCAATTCTGCAACTCGTGGAATATATGTCTTTAGAAGAGAAAGGGGTGCTACAACATGGCTAGAAAAGGGAAATTCGGTACATTGATTAAAGTCGCGACGGCGGTCGCACCGTTCGTCTACGATTATTATAAAAAGAACAAGGCGAAAAAATCGCCGACACCTAAAAAATAATCACGAACGCTTCAGACTTCGTCTGAGGCGTTTTTTTCTTGCCTGCCGTTCGAATGTGATATGATGATGGAACATTTTAGGGAATCGAGGCGACACACATGCAGGCGGTATGGGTTCAATCTTTACGCATCACATTGAAGTGGACATTATTCATGGGCGGCTTGTTCCTGCTCGCCCTCGGGTCATCGATGATGATCACGGCCAATCTCGGCGTGTCGACATGGGACGTGCTCCATCTCGGCCTCGCCCGTCATACCCCCATCTCGGTCGGGACGATCATTCTTCTCGTCGGGCTACTGCTCGTCTTCGTCAAATATCTGCTCGACCGCATCCGTCCGCAGTTCGGCACCCTCGTCAATGCCATCTTCGTCGGGGTGTTCATGAACCTCATCCTCGACCACCATTGGTTGCCGCGACTTGACGGCATCGCCTTGAACGTCGGGTGGCTCGTCCTCGGCATCTTCGTGATTGGGATGGGAGCGGGACTATACGTCGCCATCGGTTATGGAGCCGGCCCGCGTGACGGGTTGACGCTCGCCTTGGCAGACCGGTTCCATACGTCGGTCCGCATGATGCGAACGTGGATGGAACTGACGGCCTGCCTGATCGGCTGGGTGCTAGGCGGACCGGTCTTTTTCGGGACGGTGCTGTCGATTTTCTTGATCGGTCCGTTCTTTCAGTTTTGGCTCGAACAGTTCCGTCGGCTCGTCTCGGTCATCGACCGGGCGAAAGTCGATACAGCATGAAAAAGCGAGGAGATTGGACGTCACCGTCCGGTCTCCTCGCTTTTACGTTATGGGACGAGCACAATTTTTCCGAACTTGCCCCGTTGCTTGAAATACGTCTGGGCGTCACGCGCTTCATCAAGCGGGAACGTACGGTCGACGATGGGACGGATTTTCCCCGCCTGAATCGCTTGAAGCATCGCGTTAAACTCCGAGCGCGTACCGAGTACTGAACCGTACATGGTGATGTGCTTCAAATAGAGCGTCCGGAAATCGAGATGCGTCGTCTGACCGCCGGCCGAGCCTGAGATGCAGAACTTCCCGCCGTTCTTCAACACGTCGAGCGCCGTCTTGAACAAGGCGTCCCCGACGACGTCGAGCACCGCATCGACCGGTCCCCCGTTCGCCTCGACAATGTCATCAGCGAGCGTCTCGGATCGATACGAGAAGACGCGGCTCGCGCCGAGTTCTTTCAGTTTCGCCTCATCTTTCAAATCTCCGACGATGGCAAATACGTTCGCACCGTGGACGTTCGCTGCGATTTGGACGTTGAACGACCCGACCCCGCCGCTCGCCCCCGTGACGACGATTGTCTGTCCGGACTGAATCTCAAGCTGCTCGTTCATATGCCACGCCGTCAACCCGCTCACCGTGAAGGCGGCGCTATCGATGAAACTATCGAGCGGCATGTCGTAGCAGAGTTCTGCCGGCCAAGTGACGTATTCGGCATAACCGCCGTCATACTCAGAGCCGATGAACGACATATCGTCTGCGATATGTTCTTCGCCGTCTACCCCGCTCGACGTGAACGGGAACAGGATGACACGGCGACCGACCATCGTGTCAGCGACACCACCGCCGACGTCTACGATCTCGCCCGTAATATCAGAACCCGGAATCCGGGGAAACTGGACACCTTCCGGACGCCAGCCGGACTCTTTATCCGTCCCGTACGCCCCTTCCCGCATCCAAATCTCCGTATTGTTGATCCCGCAGGCTTTGACGCGCACGAGCACGTCTCCTTGTTCCGGTTCCGGGACCGGGATATCGACGACTTGTAGTTGGTCGACGTCGCCATAACCGATGACTTGCACTGCTTTCATCATCCCTTTCCTCCTCGGCTTCATTTGATTGTCTATACCCATCTAACGCGCGACAGCCACCAAAAGTTTGGTGGCTGCTCGCTATTACAATTGCTGGCGGCGAAGCAGGCCGGCGAAGACGCCGCCTTTTTCGCTCAGTTCGTCATGCGTCCCGTCCTCGACGATCCCGTCCGCCGTGACGACGAGGATGCGGTCCGCGTTCTTTACCGTCGCTAATCGGTGCGCGATGATGAGCGTCGTGCGATCAGCCGCGAGTTCATTGAGCGAGTCTTGAATAATCGCTTCTGTCTCGGTATCGAGCGCCGACGTCGCTTCATCTAGAATCAAAATCGGTGGATTTTTGAGGAACATCCGGGCGATGGCAATCCGTTGTTTCTGTCCGCCAGAAAGTTTTAAGCCTCGTTCGCCGATTTGTGTATCAAGCCCATACTGTAACTCGTCAACGAGCGAGTTCAAGTGTGCCTTTTCGACCGCATGCATGATTTCTTCGTCTGTCGCGTCGAGTTTCCCGTACGCGATATTCTCACGAAGTGTTCCGGCGAACAAGAATACGTCTTGTTGCACGATGCCGATTTGACGACGGAGGCTCTCTTTCGTCATGTCGCGAATATCCATGCCGTCAATCGTAATTGCACCACCCGTGACGTCATAAAAACGTGGGATGAGCGAACAAATCGTCGTCTTCCCGGCACCGCTCGTACCAACGAGGGCGACCGTCGTCCCAGCCTGAATGTCGAGGTCGATATTCGTCAACACTTGACGATAGTCCGAGTAGCCGAACGACACCTGTTGGAACGTGATATCGCCTTTTAGCGTCTTCACGTCGACCGCGTCCGGACGGTTTTCGATGTCTGGCGCCTCATCCAACAGTTGGGTGAAGCGTTTGAAACCGGCCATCCCCTTCGGATACATCTCGAGGAGCGCCGTAATCTTCTCAATCGGTTTGATGAGGAGATTCATGTAGAGAATGAAGCCGACGAGTTGGCCGTAAGAGAGTTGGCCTTGATACGTCAAGTACGCCCCGTACACAAGAACGAGCAACGTCATGAGACGTGTCGTGATATAAATGCCCGCGAGCGACTTACTCATGACACGGTACGCCTCGATTTTCGAGCCGCGATAGAAGTTATTGTCTTTTTGGAACCGGTTAATTTCGAACGTCTCGTTCGTGAACGATTGGACAACACGTGCCCCTGACACGCTATCTTCGACCCGTGCGTTTACTTCTCCGATGTTCGTATACATCTTCTGCCACGCCTTGTTCATGTTCTTGTTGGCGTACGTGATCATCACAATCAAGAACGGGACCGCGACGACCGTCACAAGCGCGAGCTGCGGGTCAATCGAGAACATAATCCCGAACGCGCCGAGGAGCGTCATGATGGCGATGAAGAAGTCTTCCGGTCCATGGTGCGCCACTTCCCCGATATCGAACAAGTCGTTCGTCACGCGGCTCATCAAATGGCCGGTCTTGTGGTTATCGAAGAATCGGAACGACTGTTTATGGATATGGGTGAACAGCTCTTCCCGCATATCCGTTTCGATGTTGATACCGAGCTTATGTCCCCAATAGTTCACGACGTATTGCATCATCATGGCGAGTATGTAGAGGATGAGTAAGCCGATGCTAACGATGATAATCCAGTTCCATTCGCCTCCGGGCAGTAGATCGTCAATGAACCACTGGACGGCGAGCGGAAAGCCGAGTTCGAGCAAACCGACGAGGATGGCGAACGAAAAGTCTAGAATGAATAATTTCTTATGTGGACGGTAATAACTAAAAAAACGTGAAATCATGTCGTTTCCCCCTTCTAAACAAATAGTTTACGCCTTTTTGCAGGAAGTGGAAAATGTGAAGCACGTCTTTTTCAATCTTTTTTCGGTCGCGGTATAATACAAGTAAGGAGTGATTCAGATGAACGTACAGATTACTGATCGCGCGAAAGCGCGGATTAACGCCTTAAAAGGTGAACGTGACGGTCAGATGCACTTGTTTTATGAGACGGAAGGTTGCGGCTGCGGCAATAGTGGCATCTTCGAGATTCGCTACGTGACGGAGACGACACCGGAAGACGTCGAGATCGACTCGAACGTCGGTCCTATCCTGATTAAAAATTGGACAAAGATTTTCTTAGACGAAGACATGATCATCGACTATCGCGACGATAAACGGTCGCTCGTCTTGAAAAGCAACGGCCAAGTGTTCAACTCGAACTTGCTCGTGACCGACGGGACCGGTTGTCAGTTGAACGTCCCGAGCCGATGAAAGAGGCGTTACGACATCATCCGGCACTCTGGCTGTGGTTTCTCCTCAGCTTCGGACTCGGCTTGTTCGGCATTTATCTCGCCTTCACAGATTCCGTCTATTCGATGACGGCCGTGATCGCATCGCTGTTCGCTTTTGGATTTGCGCTTCAGCGGACGGCGAAAAAGATGGAAACATAATTAAAAATGCGTCACTTCTAACCTTTTGACCAGAAGTGACGCATTTTTAATTGATATCAATCGTATTGAATGTGATCAAGCCACTATCTTTCAACACACCATAGGCCACACGTCCGTCGACGTAAATTGGTTTCGACGTCGTTCCGCCCGTATTCGGCAACGTCGCTACGCTTTCTTTGCTCAGGTCTGCAATCAACAACCGATTCATCCCTTCACGGAAAAGGATTCGATTGTCGTCTAGGAAACGAAACGCATCAAACGATATTTTTGTCTGTGATCCTCTATATTCAAACGTCTGGGAAGAGGATTTCGAGACAAACTCCGCTCGTCCTTCTTTGCCGAACGCGACATAATCGGTCCCCATCCCAAAATCAATCAAGGCGCCCATCTCTTCGTCAAACGAACCATCGGCTGAGACGAGCCTCGACGTTTTGTCCCCTTGATCGAAAAAGCTCTGATGGATCAGCGCACCATCCACACTACCACGGTAGTCGAATGGGTATTCTCCGTCTCGTTTCTCCCCTTCTTGGAGCGTGTACGTCCGTAACGCTTCAACCGACCCTATCGTCGGCGAATACTGCACCAGACTTGACGTCGTCACTGTCTCTGACGCCACATAGTCGACCCACATAAAGCCGCCTTCTGAAGTGACCACATTAGGAGGGGGAGTCTGAAACGCGCTGATGCCTTCGTAAAGTTCAGTCGGTTTCGTTTCACTCATCTTCATCCGAAAGATCGTCCAGGCAAAAGCTTCACCCTCAATCATGTCGTACTCGAGCCAAACCAATTCGTCATCGATGCCGACGAGATTGCCAATCGTTTTGAACGTTTTGTAAATCGATTGGTTCGACGCTTGTTCCGTGTCATAGACGAACACTTCATGCGTCGCCTCACCCGTTGTATACGTATAGACAATCCGCGTGTCGACAAGATGCTCCGGTGCGATCATCGGTGTTTGATCAGCGAAGAATAGCGACAGGTCATACGTCATCATTTCCCCGACTGACTCGATTTCCCCGGCGCTAGACAACAAAGTCGTGTCCTCATGCTCTGGAACTGATTTTGTCACCGTCTCATCGACGGATTTCTCGGTTTGTGGTGTTGCTTTCGATTCTGCGAAGCAACCGGACAAGGCGACCGACACGGCCATCGTGAGTCCGACCCATATCATGCTTTTGTTTCGTTTCATAATTATCCCCTACTATACATACAATTTATTCCATAATCATAACATCATTTCCCTTCTTTAGATATACGAAAAAAGACCCGCCAATTGACGGGTCCTTGTGACTAACACTTATTTCTTCTCTTTCACGGCTGTGCGAATCGACAACTCCTCGAGTTGTGCGTCCGCGACCGGGCTCGGTGCTTGTGTGAGCAAGTCGCTCGCCGACGCCGTTTTCGGGAAGGCGATCGTGTCACGAAGGTTCGAACGACCCGCGAGGATCATGACGAGACGGTCGAGACCGAGCGCGATACCCGCGTGTGGCGGTGTGCCGTATTCGAACGCTTCGAGCAAGAAGCCGAACTGGTCGACCGCTTCTTGTTCGGTGAAGCCGAGCAATTTGAACATGCGCTCTTGAATGTCACGCTCATAAATCCGTTGCGATCCGCCACCGAGCTCATAGCCGTTCAAGACGAGGTCATACGCGAGGGCGCGTACGCTCGCCGGATCCGTCTCGAGAAGATGGAGGTCTTCACGGTTTGGCATCGTGAACGGGTGGTGGTTGGCGTAGAAACGGCCGTCTTCTTCTTCGAACGTGACGAGTGGGAAGTCCGTCACCCAAAGGAAGTTGAACTTCGACTCGTCGATCAGACCGAGTTCATGTCCGAGCTTGACGCGAAGCGCGCCGAGGCTGTCCGCGACGACAGTCGGTTTAGCCGCCACGAAGAGGAGAAGGTCGCCCGCTTCCGCGTTCGTTGTTTCAATCAACTTCTGCGCGTACGTCTCATCGAAGAACTTAGCGATCGGTCCGTTCAAGCCTTCCGGTGTCACTTTGAGCCATGCGAGGCCTTTCGCACCGTAAACGGCCGTGAACTCTTGAAGCTTATCGATGTCCTTACGTGAGAACTTGTCGGCTTCCCCTTTAACGTTGATTGCTTTGACGTGGCCGTTTGACTCAAGTGCCATATCGAACACTTTGAAACCGGCTCCCGTGACCGCTTCCGCGACATCGATGAGTTCAAGTCCAAAGCGTGTATCCGGTTTGTCTGAACCAAAACGGCGCATCGCTTCCGCATAAGTCATCCGTTCAAACTTCGCTGGCGTGTCCGTCCGACCAAGCGTCGCTTCCATCACTTGTGCCATCATCGATTCCATCATCGCCATCAAGTCTTCGACGTCCATGAAACTCGTCTCGATGTCGACTTGTGTGAATTCCGGTTGACGGTCAGCCCGAAGGTCTTCGTCACGGAAGCAACGTGCGATTTGGAAGTACCGATCGAACCCGGCTACCATCAAGAGTTGTTTGAAGAGTTGTGGAGATTGTGGGAGCGCATAGAACTCACCGCCGTGGACACGACTCGGGACGAGATAGTCACGCGCGCCTTCCGGTGTCGACTTCGTCAAGATCGGTGTCTCGACTTCAAGGAACTCTTCTTCCGTCAAGAAGTTACGAATCGTGTTCGACGCTTTTGAACGGAGACGGAACGTCTCTTGGAGCGCCGGACGACGGAGATCAAGATAACGATATTTGAGACGGAGGTCTTCCGATACGTTCTCCGCCTCGTCGCCGATTGGGATTGGTGTCATCTTCGCCGCGTTCAAGATGTTGATCTCTGAAGCGATGACTTCGACGTTTCCTGTCGGCATGTTCGGGTTCTTGTTCTCGCGCTCAAGGACTGTCCCTTTAATGTCTAGGACATACTCGCTGCGGATCGACTCGGCGAGCTTGTGCACCGCCTCGTTTTCCGGGCGGACGACGACTTGGACGATGCCTGTGCGGTCACGAAGGTCGATGAAGATAAGTCCTCCGAGGTCACGACGTTTTTGTACCCATCCTTTAAGCTGTACGTCTTGGCCGATCAGTGACTCGGTCACGCGGCCGTTCATATGTGTGCGTCCAATCATTGTGCTGCTCCTTCCGATAGTTCACGAATTTTGTCTGCGACGGCCGAGAGTGGCACGTCGACTTGTTCCCCTGTCGCCATCACTTTGAGCGACGCCGAGCCACGCTCGACTTCGTCGTCTCCGAGGATGACGGTGAATTTTGCCTGTAAGCGGTCGGCTTGCTTGAATTGGCCTTTGAACTTGCGGCCGAGATAGTCGCGGTCCGCCTTGAAGCCTTCGATGCGAAGCAGTTGCAACAGGCGCGTCGCCGTCACTTCAACTTCTTTTCCGCCCTGGGCGACGACGAAGACGTCGAGGCCAGTCTCGAGCGTCGGGAGCACGCCTTCGTTCTCGAGGGCGAGGATGAGCCGTTCAAGGCCAATCCCGAAGCCGATCCCCGGCATGTCCGGTCCACCGATGTCTTGGACGAGGCCGTTATAACGTCCACCGCCACAAAGCGTCGTGATGGCGCCGAACCCTTCTGCCTCGGACATAATCTCGAACGCCGTGTGTGTATAGTAGTCGAGACCACGGACGAGCGTCGGGTCGACCTCGTACGCGACGCCGAGCGCGTCGAGTTGCTCGAGCACCGTCTCAAAGTACGCCTTCGACTCCGCGTTCAAGAAGTCGAGAATGGATGGTGCCGTCTTCATCGACGGGTGGTCGCGGTCGACTTTGCAGTCGAGCACGCGGAGCGGGTTTTGGTGAAGCCGCGTCTGACAGTCTTGGCACAGTTCATGCGCGACCGGCTCAAAGTGGCGGATGAGCGCTTCGCGGTGCGCGTTCCGACTCTCGGCATCCCCGAGCGAGTTGACGACGACTTTGATTTTCTTCAAGCCGAACGACTTGTAAATCGAGTAGGCGAGGCTGATGACCTCGGCATCGACGGCCGGGTCACTGCTGCCGATCGCCTCGACACCGTATTGGTGCAACTGACGGAAGCGACCTTTTTGCGGACGCTCGTAGCGGAACATCGGTCCCATGTAGTACAGTTTCGTCGGCTGGTCTGGGCTACCGAACAGCTTGTTTGTGACGAAGGCGCGAACGACCGAAGCCGTCCCTTCCGGACGGAGCGTGTACTCGTCCTTACCTTTTTTCACGAGTGTGAACATCTCTTTTTGGACGATGTCCGTCGTCTCACCGACGCTTCGTTTAAATAGGTCGGTCGTCTCGAAGATCGGGGTACGAATCTCTTTATAGTTGTAACGGGCGCTGATGTCGCGTAATTTCGCTTCGACATATTGCCACGTCTCGACCGTGCCCGGGAGCAGGTCTTGTGTGCCGCGTGGTGCTTTCATCTAAATTCCCTCCTTAAAATACAAAAAGGCCCTCGTCCGCAAAGGGACGAGAGCCTGTTAAAGTTTCCCGTGGTACCACCCTCGTTGCAGAGCCAATGCTTGAAACTCTGCCACTCGAAATCGGTTAACGCCCGATGAAACGGCTTCCCCTACTCTACGTTCAAGGAAGCACCTCCAAAGTGTCGTTCGGGTCATCATCCAGACGATGCTTTCAGCCGCGGCATCGATCTCTTTACTGGTGGGGTGACCGTACTCTTCTTTATCAAAGGTGTTAGGTTATATGCTTCATCATGCCGAATCACGCCTCGTTCTGTCAAGCGTTTTTTTCGAGCATAAGTGTGACCGGCCCGTCATTGACGAGCGCGACATCCATCATCGCGCCGAACGTGCCCGTCTCAACGACGAGCCCGTGTGTCCGCAAACGATCGTTAAACTTCTCATAGAGCGTTTCCGCGATATCTGGCTTCGCCGCTTGCGTGAAAGCAGGACGACGGCCTTTTAGCGTATCACCGTACAGCGTAAATTGGGACACCGACAACACTTTACCGGCGACATCTTGAATTGATAAGTTCATCTTCTCATCCGCATCTTCGAAGACGCGGAGTCCGGCGACTTTGTCGGCGAGCCAGTTCACTTCTGTTTCGGTATCCTCGTGGGTTACCCCGACGAGGAGAAGATAGCCGACATCAATCTTGCCGACGATTGTCTCGTCCACCGTGACCGATGCTTCTTTCACTCGTTGCAACAATACACGCACTGAAATCTTCCTTTCGTCACGTCATCATGACTCGGCTGACCGAGTACACGTCCGAAATCTGTTTGATTCGGTCGACGACTTTTTGCAGATGGTTCACGTTCGGAATCGAGATCGTCATCGAGATGCGGGCCTGTTTGTTCGTATCCCCGCGACCGCTGACCGCCACGATGTTCGTGTTCGTCGCCGAGACGGCTTGAAGCACGTCGTTCAAGAGGCCAGACCGGTCATATCCCGTGATCTCGATGTCGACGTTATAGTTCTTCTCTTTCGCTTGTCCGGCTTCCCACTCGACGGTAAGAAGGCGTTCTGGGTGTTGCTCGTTGATGATGTTCAAGCAGTCTTTCCGGTGAATCGAGACGCCACGTCCGCGCGTGATATAGCCGACAATCTCATCGCCCGGCACGGGGTTACAACAGCGGCTCATCCGGATGAGCATGTTGTCGATCCCTTTCACCGTCACGCCGGCCTCGGCCGTCTTCTTCTTCGGCGACTGGCTCACTTTCAGCTCGTTGATTGCATCAGACAGTTCGAGCTTCGGCTCTTTCCGTTGCTTCTCTGTCAACTTATGCGCGACTTGGGCCGCGGTGATACCGTGATAGCCGACAGCCGCATACATCTCTTCCTCGTTGCCGAAGTTGAACTTCTCGACGACGACGGCGAGCGCCTGGTCGTCGATGACTTCCTTCGGTTCGAAGCCAAGTTTCTTTATCTCGACCTCGACGAGCTCTTTCCCTTTCTCGACGTTCTCTTCGCGCTGTTGGCGCTTGAACCATTGACGAATCTTATTTTTCGCTTGGCTCGAGACGGCGAGTTTGAGCCAATCCTTGCTCGGCCCGTAACTGTGTTTCGACGTGATGATCTCGATGATGTCGCCGGTCTCGAGTTTATGGTCGAGCGGTACCATCCGTCCATTCACTTTCGCACCGGTCATCCGGTGACCGATCTCGGTGTGAATCCGATACGCGTAGTCGATTGGGACAGAGCCTTTCGGCAACTCGAAGACGTCGCCTTTCGGTGTGAAGACGTACAGCATGTCGCTAAAGAAGTCGACTTTGAGCGATTCCATGAACTCTTCGGCGTCCGTCGTATCTTTTTGTAGCTCGAGAATCTCACGAAGGTGGGCGATTTTTTCATCGAACCCGTTCGTCGCGACGTTTTTTCCTTCTTTATACGCCCAGTGCGCGGCAATCCCGAACTCGGCGATGAAGTGCATGTCTTTCGTGCGAATCTGCACTTCGAGCGGTTCACCTTTCGGTCCGATCACCGTCGTGTGAAGCGATTGATACATGTTCGGTTTCGGCATGGCGATGTAGTCCTTGAAACGCCCTGGCATCGGCTTGTACTGCGTATGGATAATCCCGAGGACGGCGTAGCAGTCGCGAATCGAATCGACGATGATGCGGACGGCCATCAAGTCATAAATCTCGTTGAATTCTTTTTTATGCTTCACCATCTTGTTATAGATAGAATAGATGTGTTTCGGACGTCCGTTCACGTCCGCCTCGATCGACACTTCTTCGAGGACGGCGTTCACTTCCGTGATGACCGACGTGACGAGTGCTTCTCGCTCGGTCCGTTTCTGCTTCATCATTGAGACGATCTTGTAGTATTGCTGCGGGTTGATATAACGTAACGAAATATCTTCGAGCTCCCACTTGATCGTCGAGATCCCCATCCGGTGTGCGAGTGGGGCAAAGATTTCTAGCGTCTCTTCGGCTTTTTGGACTTGCTTCTCTTTTGGCATATGTTGAAGCGTCCGCATATTGTGCAATCGGTCGGCGAGCTTAATCAAGATGACACGCACGTCTTCTGCCATCGCGATAATCATCTTACGATGGTTTTCGGCGAGCTCTTCTTTCTTCGACTTGTACTTGATTTTCCCGAGCTTCGTGACGCCATCGACGAGCATCGCCACATCCGCACCAAATTCATCCGCCAACTCCTTGAGCGTCACGTCCGTGTCTTCGACGACGTCGTGAAGGAGCGCCCCGATAATCGTCGTCGCGTCGAGTCCGATATCGACGAGAATCCCGGACACTTGGACCGGGTGGAGGATGTAAGGTTCGCCGGAACGTCTGAACTGACCGGTATGATGCAGTTTTGCGTATTCGTAAGCGCGCTTCACTTCGGCAATGTCGTCTTCACCCATATACTCCCCGAGCGCGTCGAGAAGGTCCTCAATACTTACGATTTGTTTTTTGGTCATAACATTCGACACCCTTTTTCTTACCGCCCCAATCGTCTCGGATTCGACGCAGCATGGTAGTAGTGAACGTACATGTACATTCTAATTTTACTTACTATTATCAAAAAAATCTGACGACCTGTCAAAGGTTGCGGGTTATTTTACTTAAAAACTATTCAAAAAAGGGAAGCGTTCGCTTCCCTTTCAATCAATCTTCGTAACGGATGAGCGAGAAGACGTCATATCCTTCAAGACGCTCACGTCCGCCGAGGCCGTCAAGCTCAATCAAGAACCCGATTCCCGCGACGACACCGCCGAGTTGTTCGATCATTTTGATTGTCGCTTCAATCGTTCCACCTGTCGCAAGCAAATCGTCCAAGATGACGACTTGTTGACCTGGTTTGATTGAATCTTTGTGCATAGTCAAGATGTCCGTCCCGTACTCGAGACCGTAAGCGACACGCACCGTCTCGCGCGGCAATTTGCCTTCTTTACGGACCGGTACGAAGCCGAGCTCGAGTGCGTATGCAGCCGGGCAACCGACGACAAATCCACGCGCTTCAGGACCGGCGATGAGTTCTGCGCCGCGCTCCTGTGCGTAAGTGACGAGTTCGTCGACCGCTTTCTTATACGCGACACCGTCTTGCATAAGTGACGTGATGTCTTTGAAGCTGATTCCTTCTTTCGGGTAATCCGCTACTTCTTTAATATGTTGTTTGAAATCCATTTTATGAGTAAGCCTCCTGCATCTTGTTCGATCGCAACGTTTGTAACCGCTCTTTCAGTTCCGCCAACGACGCATAGACGTAACGCTCTTCGAGTTGTTGTTTACCGACTCGACGTTTGTAGCATGGCGCTTCCGTCAAATCACGCTTCGGCGCTTCCGGATTTACTCCAGGCAGTCCGTCTTCCATTGTAACAAGAAATTCGAGTTCAGAGAATACTTGATGCATAAATTGAATCGTATTTTTTGACCATTTTCGCTCGATTGACAGGCGAATCAAGTTTTCACGCAAGTTTTTCCGTTCGCACGTCGCCATATGGACGTAATATGTTCGGAAATCCTCCCGTGTCGGCAACTTCTCGAACAGCGAGTCGCCTTGTCCGAACGCACAGTACACACGCTCGACCCCGTCATGGAGTCGATCCGCGAGCTCAGACTCGTCATCGGGCAAATCGAGGAGGACGACGAAGCGGTTGAGCGGCTCGTCCCCTTCATGGAGCGGAAACGGTTTAGACGTCCCTTGGAACGAGACGAATGACGTCGCATCTTTCGGCAACTCGTCGAGCTCTTGGAGCGACTTCTTCTTGCCGCGATAGTCGAACACTTGGAAGTCATCGACGCGCATGTCTTGAATCATGAGTTGTGGCTTGCGCATCCCGTTCCATTCGTTCACCTGGAGGCTGCCCATGAGCGAGACGTGGGCCATCTTCGAGATTTCCGAGATGATGTGCCCAAAGCCGAACCCGATGCCGTCGAGTTCACGCTTGTCCCCGGCGAGCTGCACTTTCAAGTGTGAGTTGTCCCGCCCGATTTGGCGGATATCACGGAGCCGCGCGTCCGCGACGACGACGCGCGGTGACGGGTTGCCCATCCCGAACGGGGCGAGCTTGTTAATCTCGGCGATTAGATCGAGCGTCACATCGTTCACGTCGAGTTTCAGGTCGACGTTGACCCGGGCGACGAACGTCTCGTCCGGGATTGTTTCTGCCTGTTCGTTCAATCGTTTCCGGAGCTCGGCGACGTTCTCAGACAAGAGCGTCATCCCGGCCGCGGCCGGGTGTCCACCGAAGTGCGGGAGGATGTCTTCATTTTTCGACAGCTCCTTGAACAAGTCGAAGCCGTCAATCGAGCGGCCAGACCCCTTCGCTTTCCCTGTCTTCGGGTCGTGACAGAGCAAGATGACCGGGCGGTAATACGCCTCGACGAGTCGTGACGCGACGATGCCGACGACGCCAGGATTCCAGCGCTCGCTTGCGACGACGAGGACGCGGTCGTCCGTCATCGAGGCCTCGACGAGCTCGGTCGCCTCTTTCGCAATCGTCTTGACGATATCTTGGCGTTCTTTATTTTGTTTATCGAGTTGCTGCGCGAGCTCGAGCGCTTCCGCTTCCGTCTCGGCGAGAAGCATCTGCAAAGCCGGCATCGCAGAGTCGAGGCGTCCGGCTGCATTGATGCGAGGCCCGAACGCGAAGCCGACCGACTCCTCGGTAAGCGGCGCGTCCGTCAACGCGCACACTTCGCGCAACGCAAGGATACCGGGCCGTTTCGACTCGTCGAGCGCCTTCAGGCCGAGCTTCGCGAGGAGACGGTTCTCCCCGTCGAGCGGCACGAGGTCAGCGATCGTTCCGAGGACGGCCAAGTCGAGGAGCTCTGCCGGCATGCGGCCGAGCACCGCATGGGCGACCTTCAAGGCGACGCCGGCACCGGCCAACTTGTCGTACGGATAGGTAGCATCGATGTGCGGATGAATGATCGCGAACGCGTCCGGGAGCGTCTCTTTCGGCTCGTGGTGGTCGGTGAGAATCAAATCGACCCCGAGCTCTTTTAAGAGTGCCGCCTCTTCAATCCCAGAGATGCCGCAGTCGACCGTGATGATGAGCGTGAACCCTTCATTCGCGGCCCAACTGAATGCCTCTTTGTTCGGCCCGTACCCTTCTGTGAACCGGTTCGGGATATAGCATTCGGCCATGACGCCAATCTCGGTCAAGGCGTGCCACATGACGGCCGAGGCGCTGACGCCATCGACGTCATAGTCCCCGTAGATGAGGACCATCTCGCCGTCGTCCGCGGCCCGTTTGATGCGCTCGACGACTTTCGTCATCTGTTCGAATAAGTATGGATCGTGAAACGTGAGCTCGTCCTCGACGTGAAGAAACGCGCGCGCCGCCTCGACGTCAGCGTGCCCCCGCTCGACGAGCAACGTCGCGAGTTGAGGCGATATATTTAATTCGGTTTGGATTCGTTCAATCGCGGTCGCATCCGTCTCCGGATACACCCACCGTTTTTTTGCATGATACATGTCCTTCACTCCAATCAACTGTTGATTATATCAGAAGGAGCGAACGATGTGCCGTCTTGACATTTAAAAAGGTCCCCCGACCGAAGTCGGGAGACCTATGGATTACGCCTCTGGGGCGGGCTCTGCTTTCTTTTTGTTGAGCGTCATTTTTTTCAAAAGGAGCCAGAGGTATGAGGCGATGAAAATCGACGAGTACATACCCATGAACAGACCGACGAGAAGCGCGACCGAGAAGCCGCGAATCGATTCGGCGCCGAACACGTACAACGCGAGCGCTGTCAGAAGGACGGTGATGACCGTGTTGACCGAGCGGACGATTGTCTCTTGAATCGACTGGTTGATGATTGAACGGTAGACGTCCATCGATTTGATTTTCCGTTCTTTCTCATACGCCTGAATGTTCTCACGGACACGGTCGAACGTAACGATCGTATCGTTGACCGAGTAACCGATAATCGTCAAAATCGCAGCGACGAAGTACAAGTTGACTTCGATGCCAAAGATGGAGAACGCGACGATCATGAAGAAGGCATCATGAAGCATGGCGACGACAGTCGCGACCGCATACGAGAACTCGAAACGGAACGTAATATAGAGAATAATCCCGAGCGACGCGAGTGCGACCGCATAGATGGCGTTTCGGGCGATGTCACGACCGACTTCGGCCGAGACGGTGCTGATGTTCGGGTCGCTTCCGAACGTCTCCGTAAAGACGTCTTTGACAGATGCGACGTCTTGTTGCCCGAGCTGTCCGACGAACGTCACGTTCGCGAGCGTGCCGCCCTCCGCGTATTGGACCGACGAGATCGATTCGTCGACGCCCGCCTCGCGGAACGCTACCTCGAGTTCTTCTTGCGACACTTGTGTCTCGGTTTGAACTTCAACCCGCGTCCCAGACGCGAAATCAATCCCGAGGTTGAGGCCACGGAACAACAAGATGCCGAGACCGATGATGACGATGGCGCACGAGACGAGGAACATCGTACGCATATGTTTCACATAGTTCCATTCAGTGAGCTTAAAGTTCACGGATTTCACTCTCCTTCACACCAAACCATCCTTTGCGTTTGTCGAACAGACGACTTGAAACGAGGAGGTGCATCAAATAACGTGAGATGAAGACGTTCGAGATGAACGTCATCGCGATTGAGATCATGAGCATGATCGCGAAGCCTTTGACCGAGCTCGTCCCGAAGTAGAACAAAACCGCGGCCGAAATGAGCGTCGTCAAGTTGGCGTCAATGATCGTGCTAAGCGAGCGGCGGTTACCGGCACGGAACGCCGACAACACCGATTTCCCAGAACGGAGCTCATCTTTGATTCGCTCTGCCGTGATGATGTTCGCATCGACCGCCATCCCGACACCGAGGACGAGTGCGGCAATCCCTGGCAGCGTCAACACGGCGTTGATGCCGTTAAAGAACAGCATGATCAAGTTGATATAGAGCACGAGCGTGATAATCGAGACGAGGCCCGGCAAACGATAGAAGAACAACATGAATAAGAAGACCGCGGCAATCCCGATTAAGGACGCGAAGATCGTCTTGTCGAGGGCGTCTTGGCCGAACTGGGCCGAGACCGACGTCGAGTAAATCTCTTCAAGTTTGACCGGAAGCGCACCCGCGTTCAAAATGTCAGCAAGGCGTCGGCCGCTCTCGGCGTCAATGCCGCCACCTGAGATGATGGCTTTATCCGAAAGAATCGGAGATGTGACGGATGCGTCCGACACGATCTTTGAGTTCTCTTTTTGAATCTCTTCTTCGTACGTGTCGCCTTCTTCATAGTCCAACCAGATGACGAGACGGTTTTCCGGCGGTTGACGCTGCGCGATTTGCGACGTCACTTCACCGAATTTCTCCGCTGACTGGAGCGTCAATTCGACAACAGGCTGATTTTGTTGGTTATAACTGACGGATGCCCCGCGCGGTGCGAGGTCTTTCCCGTCGAGCAGGACGTTATCGTCCACATCGCGGAACGTGAGTTGCGCCGTCGACGACAGGACTTCGCGCGCATCGTTTTGGTTCGATACGCCTGCGAGTTGGACACGGATTCGATTACTGTCCTCAATCCGGATATCCGGTTCAGACACACCGAGCACGTTGACCCGGTTGTTGATAGCGCGAACGGTTGCATTCATCGCCGATTGGTCGATGACATCGCCGTCTTCGAGCGGTTGCACTTCATACAGCACTTCAAACCCGCCTTTTAAATCGAGACCGAGGTTCGTGTTCTTCTCGACCCAAGGTGTCGTGAAGACGGCGAGTAGAATCGTTGCAATCATGATGACCGCAAAGATCGCGATATTCCCTTTTTTGTACATACGACAAATTCCTTTCTAAACACATGTTCTCGTAAAAAAACTTCTCTCGTTAACATTACAAATATTCTAAACATTTATCAATCGTTTTCCTAAAATTGTAACACGCGCGCGTTGATTTCCCACGTTTTTTTGCGCGCGCGACTAAATGTTGCATTAGGGCAAAACTTGAGCTATGATGTGATTATCAACTTACACTACATGTAAAGGAGTCCTTATCCATGGATAGCACGATTATCTATGCCTTTTTACTGACATTGTTCGCTGGACTCGCGACGGGGATCGGAAGTATGATCGCCTTCTTCGCCAAACGGACCAACACAGCCTTCTTGTCGGTGTCCCTTGGCTTCTCAGGCGGGGTCATGATTTACGTATCCTTTATCGAGATTTTCCCGAAGGCACTCGCTGAACTCGTCGGCGCCCATGGCGAGCAGACCGGTACTCTTTATACGGTCCTCGCGTTCTTCGGTGGGATGCTGTTGATCGCCTTGATCGACAAGTTTATCCCGTCTCCCGAGAACCCGCATGAAGTCAAATTCGTCGAGACGATGCAAAACGACCCGTCGTCCCAAGAACTCGCGACGACGGCGACCGAACGCGTCCCGTTGAACCACGAGACGAAACAGCGGCTTCATAAGATGGGGATCTTTATGGCACTCGCCATCACCATCCATAACTTCCCGGAAGGCTTGGCCACGTTCATCTCAGCCCTCGATGACCCAGCTGTCGGTCTCGCGATTGCCATCGCCATCGCGTTGCACAACATCCCGGAAGGTATCGCCGTCTCGGTCCCGATTTACTATGCGACCGGCTCTCGGAAGAAGGCGCTGAAACTGTCCTTCTTATCCGGACTCGCTGAACCGATCGGCGCGGCCGTCGGCTTCCTGTTGTTGATGCCGTTCTTGAGCGACACGGTATTCGGAATCATCTTCGCGGCTGTCGGCGGCATCATGGTGTTCATCTCGCTCGATGAATTGCTCCCTGCCGCCCGTGAATACGGCCGGGCCCACCATGCGGTTTACGGCATGGTCGCCGGTATGATGGTCATGGCAGCAAGTTTGATTTTGTTAATGTAATCAAAATAGCGTCCCCTCGATAATCGAGGAGACGCTATTTTTATGCCTTGAACAAATGGACGAGGTCTTTCAACTCGACCGACATGTGGCTCATCGTCTCGGCGATGCCGTTAATCTCTTGAATCGCGGCGAGTTGCTCTTCGACGTTCGCACCCGCCTCTTCGACGCTTCGTTGCGTCGAGACAGCGTTCGTCGACATGTCCTCGACCGAGACCGCGACTTCGGTCGTGTTCGCACTTACTTCTTCTGTCGCTGCCGCAATCTCGCTCATTTGACGGGATGTCTCTTGGATGACAGTGACGATCTCACGGAACGCACCAGCGACTTCTCCCATTTGGGTCACGCCGCTCGTCACGTGCTGGCTCGTAACATCGAACGCCGCCTCCACTTCCGACGTGTCGCGTTGAATATCGACGACAACCGCTTGAATCTGTTTCGCTGACTGCTTCGACTCTTCAGCCAGTTTTCGGACCTCGGCTGCGACGACGGCAAACCCTTTGCCATGCTCCCCGGCTCGGGCCGCTTCAATCGCAGCGTTCAAGGCAAGCAAGTTCGTCTGTTCCGTGATCGCTGTGATGGAACGGGTGATTTTCTCAATCTCGAGCGATTGATTCGATAAGCGCTCGACCATCTGTTGTGTCAAGTCGTTCGCTTGTTGAATCTCCCGCATCTGCTGCTCGGCCAACTGAATCGTCTCGAGGCCACCACTCGCCGCTTCGAGCGTATGAATCGTCTGCTCGTTCACGCCTTGCGAGGCCGCGGCGATTTGATTCAAGCCGACGACGGCTTGATTGACGCCAGACGTCCCTTCCTCGGCTCGTTTCGCCGTGACTTGCGCCGCGAGGTTCATCTGTTCGAATAGACCGGCCACACCTTGCGTCGTCGTGGCGACGTGGTCCGTGCTGGCATACAGTTCTTCCGAGTAGGCCGTCACTTTGTCCGAGGCCGCCCCGACTTGACGAATCAGGCCGACAAGGTTGCGTTTCATATCGTTGAACGCCGTGACAAGGTCACCGAGCTCATCGTTCGAACCGACCTCGATATCGTCCCCTGTCAAATCGCCTTCCGCGACGACGCGCGCTTCGCTCACGAGTCGATTGATTGGCTTCAAGAACAGCTTTTGAAGTGCGAACAGCGAGAATAGACCGATGGCGACACCGATGACACTGATGACGATCATCCAGATGATTGACTGCCCAGCACTCGCTTGGACCGCTTCCGATTCAGCGGCAAGCGCCTCGTCTTGATACGTGACGAGATCGGTAACCGTCATCCGGACGCGATCGGTCGTCGGTGTCACGCTCGTATTGAGCACCGTCTTATAGCCAATCTCGTCTTGTTGTTGACGGAGGTCGATGACGCGCGCCATTTCCGTGTCGAGATGTTGATTGAACTTCTCAAGGTCACCAATCCAGGCGATGACTTTCGCATCTGACGACGACTGTTTAAGCGTATTCATTAACTCGTCGCGTTTTGTCTGTGCCGCTTCGAGACTGATCAGTGTCTTCGGGTTCGAGACGAGCAGATAGTAGTTCAAATAACGCTCGGCATCCGTCACGGTCAGTGCCAAATCTTCGGCGACGAGCATGTCCTGCACCCGCTCGTTCAATACCCGGTCATACTCTGACGTGGCACTCTGTAATTGGTACGAGCCAAGTCCCCCGACAAGCAATAAGGCGATCAACGTCGGGACGAGCGCGGTCGCCATTTTACGCCGCATCGACGAGCGGCCTTTCAGCCTCTCTGGACGACGTCGAACCTTCCAATTTTTAAGCGGGCGTAGCAATCGTTTCACATCCATGTCTTCTTCTCCTTCTTTCCAATTCTTCTCAACTTGACGATAATGCAAACGTTTTCACGATTCAAATTAATTTTTAGAAAACAGGTGGATGATTCGTCGTATTGACACAGTTTGACAAAAAAAGAACGATTTCATTCATCTCTTAGACACAAAAATACGCCTGACCAATGGTGGTCAGGCGTTGTTTGGTTACTCGGCGAATGACGAGTTGCCTTTTTTCGTCACTTCAGCAATCGCACTGCGATTGAACTTGAGGAGTGACTGATCACATTTCAATGTGACTTGTGTATCTTCGATTTGGTGGACGACGCCGTGAAGGCCGCCGATTGTTACGACGTGATCCCCACGCTCAAGCGCGTTTTGCATCGATTGAACTTCTTTCTGACGTTTCGTCTGCGGACGGATCAACAAGAAGTAGAATACGACGAAGATAAGGATCATCGGTAATAGTGCTACGAGAGTTTCCATGCGTAAATTCACCCTTTCCTTCAATATCAGGTTCATTATACCGTGAAACTGAATCGTTGTCACACAATGACTGTGGAAGAATTAGAAATTCTTGGCGTTCGGTTTGTTATACCCATATTCTTCGAAAAACTCTTCCTTGAAATCAAGGAGACGGTCTTCACGAATCGCCTGGCGCACTTGCTCCATCAACTTGACGAGAAAATGGAGGTTGTGCGTCGAGCAGAGGTGGAGGCCGAACATCTCGTCGGCACGAATCAAGTGGTGGACGTATGCGCGCGAGTAGTTTTTACACGTGTAGCAGTCACACTTCTCATCGATTGGACCGAAGTCGGTCTTATGTTTCGCGTGCTTGATCGTGACGCGCCCTTTCGACGTCATGAGCGTCCCGTTACGGGCGATTCGCGTCGGCAAGACGCAGTCGAACATGTCGATCCCGCGAATCGAGCCTTCAATCAATGCGTCCGGCGAGCCGACGCCCATCAAATAGCGTGGCTTATCTTCGGGCATGAACGGCGTCGTGAACTCGAGCGCGCGGTACATGACGTCTTTCGGTTCACCGACTGACAAGCCCCCGACCGCATAACCCGGGAAATCGAGCGACACGAGGTCGGCCGCACTTTGACGACGGAGATCTTCGTACTCACCGCCTTGAATGATCCCGAACAACGCCTGATCCTGCGGACGTTCGTGCGCTTCGAGGCAACGCTCCGCCCAGCGGCTCGTCCGTTCGACCGATTTCTTCATGTATTCATGGGTCGCCGGGAATGGCGGGCACTCGTCGAACGCCATCATGATGTCCGACCCGAGCGCGTTTTGAATCTCCATCGCCTTCTCTGGTGAGAGGAACAGCTTGTCCCCGTTCAAATGGTTGCGGAAGTGGACGCCTTCTTCCTGGATGTTACGAAGGTCGGCGAGCGAGAACACTTGGAACCCGCCCGAGTCCGTCAAGATAGCGCCGTCCCAGTTCATGAACTTATGAAGGCCGCCCGCTTGTTTGACGACTTCGTGTCCCGGACGAATCCATAAGTGATACGTGTTCGACAGGATGATGTTCGCGCCCATCGCCTTGACTTGTTCCGGCGCCATCGTCTTGACGCTCGCTTGCGTCCCGACCGGCATGAAGACAGGTGTCTCGAACGAGCCGTGCGGCGTATGGACGATTCCGTGCCGCGCCCCTGTCTGTTTACATGTGTGGATGTGTTCGTATGTGACTGCGTGTTTGGTCATTTGTTCTCTTCCTTCCTCGTGATGAGCATCGCATCTCCAAAACTGAAGAAGCGGTAACGTTCTTGTACCGCGGTACGGTAGGCGTTCAAGATGATGTCGCGTGACGCGAACGCCGAGACGAGCATGACGAGCGTCGACTTCGGCAAGTGGAAGTTCGTGATGAGCCCGTCAATCGCCTGTAGGTCGACCCCTGGGTAGATAAAGATGTCCGTCCAGCCCGATGACTCGACGAAGTCCCCATGGTCGCGCACGATCGTCTCGAGCGTCCGGGTCGATGTCGTCCCGACGGCGAAGACGCGGCCACCGTTTGCACGGACGTCGCGAAGTGCGTTTGCCGACGCATCAGATAACTCGAAATATTCACTGTGCATCGTATGCTCTTCTATCGAATCGGCCGTCACCGGACGGAACGTGCCGAGCCCGACGTGGAGCGTAAGCGGGATGAGCTTGACGCCTTTCGCCTGTGCCGCCTCGAGCAGTTCTTCCGTGAAGTGCAGTCCCGCCGTCGGTGCGGCCGCACTCCCGCGCTCTTTCGCATATACCGTCTGATAGCGGTCCTGATCATCGAGCTGTTCGCGAATGTACGGCGGGAGCGGCATCGTACCGAGCTCATCTAAGATCTCATAGAAGATGCCGTCATAGTCGAACTTGAAGCGACGTCCGCCTTCCGGGAGCTCCTCGACACACTCGGCACGGAGCAGTCCATCACCGAACTCGACGATGGCGCCGACGCGCACTTTCTTCGCCGGTTTGACGAGCGCTTCCCAGACGTCGTCCTCTGTCTGTTTCAAGAGCAGCAGCTCGACTTTCCCGCCCGTCTCTTGCTTCGCACCGAACAATCGGGCCGGCAAGACGCGCGAGTCGTTGACGACGAGCGCGTCGCCTGTCTGTAAATAGTCGAGCACGTCACGGAAATGACGGTGCTCGATGTCGCCCGTGTCGCGGTCGAGGACCAAGAGGCGTGAGCTCGTCCGGTCGAGAAGCGGCACTTGGGCGATTAGTTCTTCTGGTAACTCAAAATCATAGTCGTTGACGTTTAATTGAATGTCTTGCATAGCGTTACTCCTCTTCATAACCAAAATGCGTCTTTGCGTACTGGGTGATCATCCGTCCACGCGGGGTGCGCTGGAGGAATCCTTGTTGCAACAAATACGGCTCATACACGTCCTCGATCGTCTGGGCGTCTTCCCCAATCGTCGCAGCGAGCGTCTCGAGCCCGACCGGTCCGCCACCGAACCGTTCGACCATCGCCCGTAATAGCCGGTGGTCGACCTCATCGAGCCCGAGCGCGTCGACGTGCAACCGGTCGAGCGCGCTTGAAGCGAGCTCTGGATTGATCTCTTTCGTCCCCGCCACTTGGGCGAAGTCACGGACGCGGCGCAATAGCCGGTTGGCGATTCGCGGCGTGCCGCGCGAGCGTTTCGCAATCGCCCCGCTCGCCTCTGGTGAGATTGATAGTCGGAACAGTTGGGCCGTCCGGCTGACGATGGCGGCGAGCTCGTGCGTCTCGTAATATTCGAGTTTGAGCGTCACACCGAAGCGGTCACGGAGCGGGGCCGATAACATGCCGGCCCGTGTCGTCGCGCCGACGAGCGTGAACGGCGGCAAGTCGATGCGGACGCTTCGTGCCATCTCGCCTTGCCCGTAGACGATATCGAGACAGTAGTCTTCCATCGCCGGATAAAGAATTTCTTCAATCGTCCGGCTGAGTCGATGAATCTCGTCGATGAACAAGACGTCACCCGGTTCGAGCGTCGATAAAATCGCCGCTAGGTCACCTGGCCGCTCGATCGCAGGACCCGCTGTCGTCTTGATGCCGACGCCCATCTCGTTGGCGATGATTTGGGCGAGCGTCGTCTTCCCGAGCCCCGGAGGACCGTAGAGGAGGACGTGGTCGAGCGTTTCACGGCGCAACTTCGCCGCCTGAATGAAAATCGACAAGTTGCCCTTTGCCTTCTCTTGTCCGATATACTGCTCGAACTTTTGCGGGCGCAGGCTCCACTCTTCTGAGTCTTCATATTGTTGATGGGATTGTGACAACAACCGTTCGTCCATAGCTTCCTCCTTATTTCAACAACAACTGCAAGGCGCGCTTTATGTAAGCGTCTGTCGTCAGGATTTCTGAATTCAGTTCTTTACGGACACGGGCAATCTCCCGCTCCGAGTAGCCGAGGGCGACGAGCGCTTCGCATGCCTCGTCGAGTTCTGATGCCCCTTGGGCGAACAAGCCTGTCTGCGGCACGTAGTCTGGGGCGAGTTCGGAGAGCTTCCCTTTCAAGTCGAGCGCCATCTGTTTGGCCGTCTTCTTGCCGACGCCTGGGAACTTCGTCAAATACTTCTCATTCTCCGTCTCAATCGCATCGATGAGCGCATCCATGTCACCTGAAGCGACGATGGCGAGCGCCCCTTTCGGTCCGATGCCGTTGACGCCGAGCAATTTATTGAACAGCTCGCGCTCCCGGCGTGACCGGAAGCCGTATAGCGTCTGTTGGTCTTCGCGCACGTAATGGTGCGTAAATACGATTACATGTTCGTCTTGTTCACGATAAAAAAACGGGTTAGGCACATGTACTTTGTAGCCGACGCCCGAAACATCCAACGTTATATATTCCGCGCACACATAGGCGACGGAGCCTTTTACGAATTCAATCACGGTCATATCTCCTCTTCATAGGAAAACTGCATTCATTGTACCATAACCGCCGCCACGAAAAAAGGACAGGCGATTGCCTGTCCTTAGCGTGCGAGCATCCGCTCGAGAGCGCGTGTCGCCCATTTCGTCGTCTCTTGATCGACGCGGATGATATTGACCGGATCTGTCTCGAGTGACTCGAGTGCCCAGAGAAGATGCGGTAGGTCGATGCGGTTCATCGTCAGGCACGGACACATGTACGGGTTGAGCGAGACGATGTCCTGCTCGGGGTGCGTCGCGGCGAGTCGGTTGACCAAATTCATCTCGGTGCCGACGGCCCACTTCGCCCCGGGCGCGCTCGCCTCGATTTGGTCGATGATATAAGACGTCGACCCGGCCTCGTCCGCCGCCTGCACGACGTCGAACGTACATTCCGGATGAACGATGATGCGTCGCTCCGGGTCATGCTTCCGTAGCGCTTCGATTTGGACGACGTTGAACTTCTCATGGACCGAGCAGTGCCCTTTCCATAGAATGACGCGGACGTCCTCGATGTCACCCTCATAGACGAGACGTTCCCGGAGCGGGTCCCAGACGGCCATCGCCTCGAGCGGCACGCCCAAGTCATATGCCGTGTTCCGTCCGAGATGTTGGTCCGGTAAGAACAAGATCCGTTCGCCCGCCTCGAGCGCCCAGCGCACGATGTCATGCGCGTTCGACGACGTGACGGTCGCCCCGCCATGTTTCCCGACGAACGCCTTGATCGCCGCCGTCGAGTTGACGTATGTGATCGGGATGATGCTGTCACCGAGCAAATCCGTCAGCTCTTCCCACGCGACTTCAGTCTGATCGATATCGGCCATGTCAGCCATCGAACACCCGGCCCGCATATCCGGCAAGATGACGAGCTGGTCGTCTCGCGTCAGCATGTCGGCCGTCTCGGCCATGAAATGGACGCCACAGAAGACGATGAACTCCGCCTCGCTCATCTGTTCGGCGAGCCGTGCGAGCTGGAGCGAATCCCCGGTCGCGTCCGCGAACTGGACGACCTCGTCTTTTTGGTAATGGTGGGCTGGCAAGAACAGGCGGCTGCCGAGCCGTGCCTTGATGGCTTCGATTCGTTGTTCCATCTGTTCAACCGTCAAATCAGCGTATCGCGCTGGCATCGTTCCGAGTAACTGCATGTTTGATTCCTCCTAATAAATTCAAGCTACAATCGAGCGCCGTCACCGAATGGGTCAACTGCCCGACCGAGATGACGTCGACGCCCGTGCCCCGATAGGCAACAATCGTCTCGACGGTGATGCCGCCCGACGCCTCCGTCTTGATGTGACTTGGGACGAACGTTCGCCACACCTTCAGTTCTTCTGGCGCCCGGTTGTCGAATAGGATGATGTCGGCGTTCGCCTTGATCGCCTCATGTAACTGCTCGAGCGTCTCGACCTCGACTTCGATCGGTGTCGTATGGCCGACGAGCGTCCGCGCCCGGGCGACCGCGTTCGTGATGCCGCCGAGCGCCGTGATATGGTTGTCTTTAATCATGACGGCGTCGTCGAGGCGGAGCCGGTGATTCTTCCCGCCTCCCGAGCGGACGGCGTGCTTCTCGAGCATGCGCAGTCCCGGTGTCGTCTTCCGCGTGTCCGTGACGGCAATCGTCGGGTCATCGAGCGCCTCGATGCAGCGCCGGGTCATCGTGGCGATGCCACTCAAGTGTTGGACGAGGTTGAGCAGCACCCGTTCCGTCTCGAGAAGCGTCCGTGTCTTCCCCCGCAACGTGAAGAGCTCATCCCCGATTGAGACGTTCGTGCCGTCCGAGAGGCATGATTCGACGACGAGCCGTTGCATGTGGGCCAGCTCCAAGACGACGTCCATACCACAGAACACCCCGTCCATTTTGGCGGTGACCGTGGCAAGTGACGTCTCGCGCTGGTCAATCAGTCCACTCGATAGATCACCGAAACCGATGTCCTCATGTAGATACGCCGTCAGCTGTTCGCGTAAAGCAATCTTGTTCATATGTATCCTCCGTCCTGATCATGGCATGGGCCAAGAGCCGCGCCGCTTGCAGACTCAACGTCTGTTCACTTAATTGTCTTGTCACGTGTTTCGTCCGTGCCAGTTGTTGGGTATTTTCTAAGAAACTAGCGATTTTGCCTACATGCGGCGAGATTGTCAACCATTCCCCTATCTGTTGCCGATAGCGGCCGAACAGATCATCCGACACCTCAAACCCGGTCGTCTCGTTCACCGTGAACGGCTTCTCCTCCACTACCATCGCCGCCGCCACCCGTTTTCCGAACACCCAGCATTCGAGTAATGAGTTTGACGCGAGCCGATTCTGTCCATGGACGCCCGTATCGGCGACTTCACCGACCGCGTATAGTCCTGCGACCGTCGTTCGTCCATTGGCGTCAACGCCGACACCGCCCATATGGAAATGCAGTCCCGGTCGGACCGGGATGCGTCGGACGTCAATCCCGTGTGCGACACACGTCGCCATCAGTTTCGGGAACCGCTCCCCAATCCGTTCGACGCGGCTCGTATCCAAGTACACCGGGCCTGTATGGTCCGTAAGCACACGGGCGACCTCATCCCTCGGGGCGAGGCTGCCGAGGGGGTGCTGTTCCATCACATGTCGCCCGGACGTGTCGACGAGTTTGGCGCCCGCCCCGCGTAGCGCTTCCGTCACGAGATGGGGTGAATCGACCGCGAGCAGCGTCGGATGAAACTGGATCCGAGACAAGTTCGAGAGTCGTGCCCCGACCGCTGCTGCCAAGACGAGCCCGTCCCCTGTGACCGATCGACAGTTCGACGTCCAGTCGACGAGTCCCCCGATGCCGCCTGTCGCGAGGACGACGGCCCCGGCCTGCACGTGGAGACGCGTCTCGCCGTTGAAACCGGTCGCTCCGCTCACACGGTCGTCCGCCTTCGTCAACGTATCGATGAGGACGTGCTCCATGACGGTCACGTGATCCGGGAGCTTGCGCCGAAGCGTCGCCATCATATGGCGCCCCGTCTCATCACCACCGACATGAAAGATGCGATTTTGGCCATGTGCCCCTTCTCGCCCGACGGCGTACCCGGTCTCATCGCGGTCGAAAAGGATACCGAAACGTTCCAGCTCTTGAATCGCCGTCCGTCCCTCCTCGACGAGCGTATGGACACGGTCGGGTTCGGCCGCGTGTTTCGAGGCGACGAGCGTATCCCGCTCATGATCGACGCTCGACGGCTCCAAGTACGAGCTCGCAATCCCTCCTTGGGCCAAGTCCGAATTCGTACTCGTTCGTTCATGCTTGGAGACGAGCAGGACGCTCAACGTCGGGGGCAGATGGAGGGCGACCGTCACGGCCGCCAAGCCGGTGCCGATAATCAGCACATCGACTTTTTCAAACTGTAAAGACATCTGTATATCACCTGTTTTTCATATGTAATGTTGACTTGTAAACTAGTTTCGCATAATTTTGTGAAGAAGACAACATGAGAAAAGAGGGACATCTGATGAATCGATACTTTGATTATGCCGCCACCCATCCGATGACGAAGGCTGCGCTCGACTATTACGTGGCGATGGCCCGTGGCGTCTACGGCAACCCGTCCTCCCTCCATAGCGCCGGATTCATGGCGGAAGATTATTTGACCGAGGCGAGACGACTCATCAAACAAGCGCTCGGCCTCGACATGCTCCGCGGCAAACTGCTCTTCACCGGGAGCGGCTCCGAGAGCAATTACATCGCGCTGACGAGTCTGCGGAAACGCATGAAAGGCAAAGAAGTGATCACGTCGTGGCAAGAGCACGACTCGGTGTCGCTCCTCCTTGACGAATGGGAGGCCGAGGGCGTGACCGTCCACCGCTTGAAATTGAAGGACGGCCGTTTCGACCATGAGACGTTCACCCGGCTCCTTGACCGGGACATCGGCCTCGTGACGTTTCAGCACGTCAACTCGGACACGGGTTGGGTCTTGCCGCTTCATCACATCCTCTGCCAATTGAAATATAAAAAAGTGCTCCTTCACGTCGACGGTGTCCAGGCGCTCGGGAAGATTCCCGTTTCCGTCGACGGGATTGACGCCTACTCGTTCAGCGCCCATAAAGTCGGGGGTCCAAAAGGCGTCGGCGGGCTATATATGGAACGCCTGCTTCCCCCGCCCTATTATCCGGGCCATCACCAATACGGGATTCGACCGGGGACGATCGACGTGCCCGGAATCTGCGCCTTCGTCAAGGCGTTCACCGAACGGCACGAGGCACGGACACGTCATGAAAGAAATTACGTGGCGTTTCGTGCTATCTTGAAAGAGAAGACATCGTCTTACGTAACATGGCTCGAGTTCGAGCAGCAGAGCCCGGCCATCTTTTCGTTCGTCTCGAGCCGGCGCGACGGGCAATGGTGGATGACGGAACTCGACGCGCTCGGGTTTCAAGTCTCGGCCGGGTCGGCTTGCCGGGCCGGTCAGAACGGGCCGAACCGCATGCTCGAGTCGCTCGGTTTCGAGACGAGCGCCTGTCACGGGCTCGTCCGCATCTCGTTCGGGGAAGGTACGACCATCGAGGCAACGTCGGCGCTCGCCGACGCCATCGTCACTTTAGCAAGGAGAGTTGAATCGTATGAACAAACGCTTAGCCGGTGAAGAACGCCGGCGTACGCTATTAGAACTGATTGAATCGAGCACGGAGCCCATCACCGGGGCCGAGCTCGCCCGCCACGTCGCGGTCAGCCGACAAGTCGTCGTCCAGGACTTGTCGCTCTTGAAGGCGAAAGGCCATCAAATCGTCGCGACGGCGCGCGGGTATGTCTACCTTCCCGGTGAGGGGGCACCATCAGCCTACACCCGAAAGATTGTCTGCCGTCACACACCCGAAGAGATGGAAGTCGAGATGAACGCCATCGTCGATGAAGGGGTCACGATTCGCGACGTCATCATCGACCATCCCGTCTACGGCTCCATCACCGGACAGCTCATGGTGAAGAGTCGTCGCGACGTCCGGGCCTTCTTAGAACGGGTCGCCGCCAATCAAGCCGCTCCGCTGTCGCATTTGACGGACGGGCTCCACATCCATACGCTCGAGGCGGACAGCGAGGACGCGATTCACGCCGCCGTCGAGGAGCTCGATCGGCTCGGCATTCTCGTGTCGGCACTCGACTAAAAAGATGTCACGTTTTTGTGACATCTTTTCTTTTGCTTTTTCGTCCCGTCCGGTATACTGATGGATGGGTATGATTTCCTATTAACTTATTTGAGAAAGGAGTGACGCGGCATGTGGCATTTCCTCGAACAACTGTTGGTCGGTTGCGGTGTGTTCAGCATCCCGCTCGGCATCTTCATCCAACTGATCCCGAACGAGCTCGTGCTCGCTTACGGCGGTTATCTCGTCGGGTCCCTTGACGCGTCGTTCCTCTTCATCTTCCTACTTGCCTGGTCCGCCTTCGTGACGAGCCAGGTCGGCTTATATTGGATTGGCCGCTACGGCGGGCGCCCGGTCGCGTTGAAACTGTATCGCTCGTTCCGCATCAAGCCGGAGAAGCAGCTGCAGGCGGAGGCGTGGTTCGAGAAATATGGCGCCTGGATCGTCTGCCTGAGCTTGATTTGGCGGCAACTGTTCGCCATCAGTGCCGGCGTCATGCGTGTGTCGTTCCGAAAGTTCTTCGTCGTGACGACGATCGTCTTCGCGGCCTGGTCGTTCGTCTTCATCAAAGTCGGGCTGATGCTCGGCAGCAATTGGCGTCAAATCGGCGCGTTCATGCATGGGTTCGGCCCTTACGTCCTCCTCGCAATCGCGTTATTCTTCGGCGTCCGTTACATCCTGTCACATCCGAGCATCCTAAAAAAGTCAGCTTGAGCAATCGCTCGAGCTGACTTTTTGAATAGAGGGAAATCACCCGTCTGCGGCGAATAGGTCAACGTGAAGTCATAAAGCGAATAGACGGCTACCGTCAAAGGAGGAATCACCATGTTCCATCGTCGAAAAACGTACACGATTCGCCCAGAACGTCTCGAAGAATTCACGTCATTTTTCCATACATACCTGTATCCGATTCAGGTATCGCACGGCGCACGGCTCGTCGGACGTTGGGTGACCGAAGACCAGACCGAGGTCATGGCACTTTGGGAATACCGCGACCGGGAGCACTACGAACAAGTCGAACGGGACTACCGCGCTAGCTCGCTCCGCCGGGAGGCGATGAAGAAGCGGGCCCGACTCGGGAAGGACCTTTACATCAAATCGAGCGAGGAGTTCATGATGCCGACGGGACATTACACACCCCCGCGCACCATCGTCTCGGTGACCGCTTACGTCACGAACGATGCGGGCGAGGTGCTCCTCGTCCAAAATATGCACCGGAACGACACGTACGAGATGCCGGGCGGTCAAGTCGAAGAGCACGAGTCGCTCGTCGACGCCGTCCATCGTGAAGTGAAAGAAGAGACCGGTGCCGAGATTGAAGTCGAGGGCATCACCGGCATCTACCAGAACGTATCGTCACGTGTGTTGTGTGTCACGTTCCGGGCCCGATACGTCTCTGGCGACCTCGCCCCGCAACCGGGCGAGACGCAAGAAGTCGGCTTCTACAACATCGATGCGTCGAACATCTCGGATTACATTAAGCGTGAGCACTTCCAAATGCGCGTCCTCGATGCCATGGACCCGACGTATTTACCACACGCCATTTATAAAGTCCGCCCATACGAGTTGCTCGAACGGGTCGAGCGTCATCATACCGTATAACACAAAAAGGGACCTCAGCTTGAGGTCCCTTCGTTTATGCTTCTTCTGCCGGTTCAGATTGAGTCGTTTCAACCAATAGCTTGCGCACGCGGCGTTTTTCGACGTGGAGAACGGTGAACGTCATGTCCTCATACGTGACACGCGCCCCTTTCTCTGGGATGTCGCCGAGCATTTCGACGATCCATCCTCCCATCGTATTCGAGTCTATTTCAGGTTCTTTGATGCCCATCTCTTCGGCGAACTCATCGACGTCCATGTCGGCCATACACTCGTACACGCCTTCACGAAGGCGTCGCAAGTAGACGACCGATTCATCGTGCTCGTCCCAAATGTCTCCGACGAGTTCCTCGAGCATGTCCTCGAGCGTGATGAGGCCGGCCGTCCCCCCGAACTCGTCGAGCACAATCGCCATGTGCGACTGCTTTTGCTGCAAGATCGGGAGCAGCTCAATCAATTTCGTCTGAGGCGAGACGTACGTGAGCGGGCGGATGAGCGCCCGGACGTCCGTCACTTCCTCGCGTACCATCGAACGGAGGAAATCGCGCTCCGACAATACACCGATGACGTTATCGATTGAATCTTTATAGACCGGCAGACGCGAATGGCCGCCACTGAAAATGGTTTGTTTGATTTCTTCAAGCGAATCATCGATATCGACGGCGAGGATGTCGATGCGCGGCGTTAACACGTCATCGACCGTGATGTCATTGAACGCGAAGGCGCTGTGCACGAGCTCGGCCTCGGTCTCGCCGAGTACCCCTTCCTCTTCCCCCATATCGACGAGCACTTTCAGCTCTTCTTCCGTCACGGACGGCTCTTTGTCCTTCATCCCGATGACACGAAGCGTCAGACGCTTCAGTCCCGTGAAGAGGATAGTGATCGGCTTCAACACTTTCACCAAGAAGATGAGAATCCCGCTAATGAGAAGCGAGTATTTCTCGGCGAACTCCTTGGCGAGCGATTTCGGGAGAATCTCACCGAAAATCAAGATGAGCACCGTCGTCGCGAACGTCGAGATGAGGAGACCCGTCCCGCCGCTGAAGATCGATGTCGCGATTGCCGTGGCGACCGTCGCCGACCCGATATTGACGATATTGTTCCCGACGAGAATCGTCGAGAGCGTATCGTCAAAGCGGTCGATCAGATGGAGGACGCGCTTCGCGGCACTGTCCCCATCTTCCGCCATACGAATCATCCGGACGCGGTTAACGCTCGAGAGCGCGGTTTCCGCTGACGAGAAGAATGCTGACAACAGAATCAAGACTGCATAAAGAATTAAACTAGACGAGGGCACAGGGTCCACGTGTACTTCACACTCCGTTCCTAATTGAAAAGATTATTCGACGAACTCGAACTCGAAGTCGAGGATGGCCACGACGCTGCCGTCTTCGGCACCGAGTTTGCGGAGATCGTCGTCGATGCCCATCTGACGCATCTGACGGGCAAATCGTTTAATTGACTCGTCATGGTCGAAGTTCGTCATCTTGAAGAGTTTCTCGATGCGTGGCCCCGTGATGACGAAGCGATCGTACTCATCGATGTTGATTTGATACCCTTTCTCTTCTTTCTCATAACGATAGACGACGCGCGGTGTCGCGGTCTTCTCTTCGAGCTCTTCGAGTGGGAACTCAGGTGTCGAGTCCACAAGGTTAGCTACTTCGATAAGCAGATTGCGAAGTCCTTCTTTCGCAAGCGCTGAAATCGGGAACACCTTGACGTCTTCGCCGACTTTTTGTTGGAACTCAGCGAGATGCTCTTCTGCATCCGGCATGTCCATCTTGTTGGCGACGACGATTTGTGGACGCTCGAGGAGGCGTAAGTTGTACGACTCGAGCTCCCGGTTGATTGTCGTGTAGTCTTCGAACGGGTCGCGCCCTTCCATGCCGCTCATATCGATCATGTGGACGATGACTTTCGTCCGTTCGATGTGACGGAGGAACTGGTGACCGAGGCCGACGCCTTGGCTCGCCCCTTCGATGAGTCCTGGAAGATCGGCCATGACGAAGTCACGGTCATCTGCCGTCTTGACGACACCGAGGTTCGGTGTGATCGTCGTGAAGTGGTACGCGCCGATTTTCGGGCGTGCCGACGAGACGACCGACAACAGTGTCGATTTCCCGACTGATGGGAAGCCGACGAGGCCGACGTCCGCGAGGAGTTTCAACTCGAGGCGAAGTTCGCGCTCTTGTCCTGGTTCCCCGTTCTCGGCAATCTCTGGTGCCGGGTTGGCCGGCGTCGCAAAGCGACAGTTCCCGCGTCCACCGCGACCGCCTTTGGCAATCGTGGCGCGTTGGCCGTGCTCCGTCAAATCGGCGATGACGGTATCCGTCGCCGCGTCAAAGACGATTGTGCCTGGTGGGACTTTGACGACGAGCGGCTTCGCGCGACGTCCGTGCATCCCTTTCGACATGCCTTTTTCACCGTTTGAGGCGATGAACTTCTTCGAGAAACGGAAGTCGACGAGCGTACGCAACCCTTCTTCCACTTCAAAAATGACGTCGCCGCCGTGACCACCGTCACCGCCGGCAGGGCCTCCGTCCGGGACATACTTCTCGCGGCGGAATGCGACCATCCCTTTACCGCCGTCTCCAGCTTTTACAAAAATATTAACCTGATCGACAAACATTTAATTCCCCTCCTTTAAACGAAACGTAGAACATTCTACGGTCTGTTCGTACACTTCCTCTGGCGTGAACACGCCTTCCGGCACGTTGCCGAAGACGCGCACCGTCAGTCCGTCCGTGAACGTCACATGAATCGGTCCATCCGTTCCTGACAGAAGACGGACGAGCTTGTCCGCCACGCACGCATCGTCTAACGATACGCGGTCGGTCGATACCGAATAGGTCAACCGCCCTTCCCAATTCGCTTGAATGACGACGAGACTCGTCGCCGGTACGTTCAACCGAATGAGCGCACTCTCTTCGTCGGCGTGCTGACGATATCGCTCGTACAGCCCCTCGAGTTTATCAGGTTCGAGCGCCGCATACAAAGAGATCATCTGAAGCCGATTCATCCATTCGTGACGGACGGTCGATACGAGTTTCAGTGCTTCCTGTGAGTCCATTTGATCCTCTCCTAGAAAAAAAGACTCTAACCAAATAAGTGGCTAGAGTCTTCTGCGTGGTTCTACTTACGCAACTGGGTAAACGCTCACTTGTTTCTTGTCGCGACCAAGACGCTCGAAGCGTACTACGCCGTCAACTTTAGCAAACAATGTGTCGTCGCCACCACGGCCGACGTTTTCACCTGGGTGAATCTTCGTACCGCGTTGACGGTAGAGGATTGATCCAGCTGAAACAGTCTGTCCGTCAGCGCGTTTAGCGCCGAGGCGTTTCGAAATCGAGTCACGACCGTTTTTAGTCGATCCTACTCCCTTTTTCGATGCGAAGAACTGAAGGTTCAATTGTAACATGAGGTCCACCTCCTATTGTTCAATTTGGATATAATCACCGTAACTTTGGGCGACCGTGTCTAGTTGCACGAGCATCCCTTCTAGTAACAGCTGGGTGCGAGTCATATCCTCCGGCGATAAATCAGGATACATCTCGACATAAAAGTAACCACCCTCTGTTTTGTCTGCCATTTCTACGAGAAGCGACTGACCTGCGAGTACCTCGACCGCGTTATACGCCCCAAAGATGATGGCGGAAACGCCGGCACACACTAAGTCAGAACCGGGTTCAGCAAAGTTGGCGTGACCTGTCACTTCAACGGAACGAATCGACTTCGTCTCGTCTCGTCTGACCATTACTCGAATCATAACTTACGCTTCGATTTTCTCGATGCGAACTTTCGTGTAAGGCTGACGGTGACCTTGCTTACGACGGTAGTTTTTCTTAGCTTTCATTTTGAAGACAGTGATCTTCTTCGCGCGACCGTGTTTAACGACAGTTGCGACGACTTTAGCGCCCTCTACGAGTGGAGCTCCGACTTTAACATCGTCACCACCAACGAAAAGAACTTCACCGAATTCTACAGTACCCTCGACATCAGCATCGAGTTTTTCGATGTAGATCTCTTGACCTGCTTCAACTTTGATTTGCTTACCACCAGTTTTGATGATTGCGTACATATACGTGCACCTCCTTGTTTAACTCAGACTCGCCATCCAGGGCAGGGCAAAACCGTTTCAACCCGTTCTGTGCGGTTGTAGCCATTTGGGTGCTTCCAAACGAACTAACGTTATAGATGATACCACTCTCGTTCAAACGTTGTCAACGACGTTGTACGAAATTTTGACATTCCTCGTCCGTCCCGAAAAAGGCGATGTCCGCTTCCCCGTCAACGAAATAAATTTGGAGCCCGAACGCATCCCACTTCCCATCCTGCCATTTCGGCGGGAGCGCCAAGACGACGGCCTCATGCGCCGTCAAATCGAGAAGGTCACGCTCAAGCTTTGAGAAGACGGCGAGCTTCGACGGACGCCCGTCCCGCACCATCCGGTCTTGAATCGAGCGGCCGGTCCGTTCTCGGGACAGTTCGAACAACCCCATCTTCGTGAAACCGTACACTTCGACGCGACGCGGGTCGCGGACGCCGACTTCCTTCATCTTTTTCAAAATCCGGGCTTGTCCGTCCTTTGAACCGCGCAAAAAATCGATGACGACCATGCCGCCGATGTTGCGTAGCCGGAGTTGCTCCATAATCGTATAGAGCGCCGCCTCGTTAATCGTGTCGGCGGCCCGACCTTTGTCTTTGACAGCGACGTTCTTGCCGCTGTTGACGTCGATGACGGTCATCGTCTCGACTTGTTCAATCAAGACGTACGCCCCGCCTTCGAGCCAGACGATCCGGCTCGTCAGCTTCGCAATCGCGTCATCAAGCCGACGTGCCTCATTCATCCGGCCTTTGCCGACGAACCGCTCGACCGGGATTTCAAGTAGGTCGAGACGACGTTTCGCCTCGGCGTCGTTCGTCGTGACCGACTCGACCGTATGTTTCCGGGCGAACTGTTCACAGAGCAGCTCGTCTTGTCCGAAACGCGCGGACGCGACGTCTTGGGCCCGGGCACGCAGACGCGCAAGCTCGTCTCGTAACGCTTCAGGGTTCGCCTGGCCCGACTCGGTCCGGAAGAGCACCCCTTCCGCTTCCTTGAGATCGAACACTTTCGACAACCGGTCTTGTGTGACGAGGTCGAGCTTCCGGCTATAAAGTGTACGTCGTCCATACGGGAAATAGACGAGATAGCGTCCGCCGAAGCGGATGTTTTCCGTCACTTTATGATGTTTGCCGTTGATGCCTTCCTTCGTCACTTGAACGAGCCGTTTCTCGCCGACGACAGCCGCTTGACCGATCGTCGGGACGTCCGGGTACGACGCGAGCGCCTTCAGCGTCTCGGCGATCGGGAGGAAGAACGTCGTCGCGCCGTCGGTCAAAAACGCGGCCCCGAGCGATGGATGAATCCGTTCGACCGCCGCCTCGACGATTGTGCCGACGGCGAGTTGGTCGAGGAAGCGCTCTTCGACTTCGAGCAACCGCTCCCCGTCGACGAGCATCGCCCGCTCGATGGATGGGGTCCGTTCATAGATGAGTTTCATAGTTCGCTCTCCTTTCGACACAAAAAGGCAACTTTCGTTGCCTTTACGCTTTTTTCATTCCAAATTTCATCATGAGCTTTGTCCAGAAGCCGACCGGTTTTTTCTCCGTCTGAATCGACATGAGTGGCACCGATTCACCGAGGATGCGACGCGTGATGTTGCGGTACGCTTGTCCAGCGTTATTGTCCGGGTTCATCGTCACCGGTACCCCGCGGTTCGCAGCGGCGATGACTTCTTCGTCATCGACGACGACGCCGAGCAGGTCGATCGACAAGATGCGCATGATGTCATCGATGTCGAGCATGTCGCCCGATTCGACGAGATGGTTCTTGACGCGGTTGACGATCAATTTCGGTGCGGCGACGTGCTCGGCTTGCTCGAGCATCCCGATGATGCGGTCCGCATCTTGGACGGCCGCTTTCTCCGGTGTCGTCACGACGACGGCCTCGTCCGCTCCGGCGATGGCGTTCATGAAGCCTTGCTCGATACCGGCCGGGCAATCGATCAACACGAAGTCATATTGCGTCTTCAACTGGTCGATGATCTCTTTCACTTGTTCCGGTTGGACCGACGTCTTGTCTTTCGACTGGGCGGCCGGGAGCAAGTACATCTCTTCGAACCGCTTGTCGCGGACGAGCGCTTGATGCAGCTTGCATTGACCGCTAATGACGTCGACGAGGTTATAGATGCTCCGGTTGTCGAGTCCAAGCACGATATCCAAGTTCCGAAGACCGATGTCCGTGTCGACGAGACAGACCGAATGTCCAGACAATGCGAGACCCGTCCCGAGGTTCGCGGTCGTCGTCGTCTTCCCGACGCCACCTTTCCCCGACGTCACGACGATAGCCCGGCCTTTCTTCACTTCTTTCGCTGTATGTACAGGCTCTACTACTTGCTCCATCAAACTCACCCTCTCTGTAATTCCATTGCATATGCATCTTTCAATCCCGTCATGACTTGACGGAGACGTGTCATTTCAATCCCTTGATTCGTCTGATACGCGCAACCCATCTCGATTTCCGGAAGCTCTTCGCCGTCGTCCGACGCGAGAACGTGCTCGCCGATCGCCAAGAACTTCGGATGCAAGAGACTTGCCGTGATGACCGCGTCACTCCATCCTTCGACACCGGCCCGTACATTTCCTCGTATCGTACCTAAACAATAGATGCTACCTGTCGCCCGAACCTCGGACCCCGGGTTGACGTCCCCGATGATGAGGACGGACCCGTCAAACGAGAGCACTTGTCCGCTGCGGATTGTCCCGCTATGGTAGTGGAACGTCTTTTTGCCGTAAGTCGCCTTCGCCTCTTCGGTCAGCATGACCTCGCTCGAAAGCTCCTCGATATAAAAAACGCCATGACGAGCAACGACTTCACGAATTTGACGTGACAGCTCCTCGTCTAAATAACGAGTTCCCGCGTGCAACTTGAGTGCAATCTTCCCAGAGGGCGGCTCCATTTCTTCTAACGTGGCCTCAAGCTCTAGGAGCACGTCGTCGATGCCACTCCGTGGATTGAAGTGGATGGCAATCCCGTTGCGATGTCCTTTAATCGTAATGTGTCGTTTACGCTCCATCATGGCTACCCTCTCTTCGCTACAGGTCGCGTCGCCACGTACCGCGTCATCGGGTAATACAGTACCGCGATGGCGATTGCATTGACGAACAACGTCCCTGGAATCTGTTCAACTAAAAGTGTCTGCATGGTCATGGTCGTCCCGCCGATTGCTGCCATCACACTATAAATCGTGAACGAATAGACAAGAATCATAAACGTGAACGTGATGACGACCGAGAAGAAGTTCTCACCTATATATTTTAACACGAAGCTGACTAAGAGAGGAATGAGTGAAAAAGTAAATAAGTAAATTCCGAGCAAGTCGGTGTAGACGATGTCATACAGTAATCCGAAAACGAGCCCGAAACCGAACGCCGACTCAAAGCGGCCATACAAACTGATATACATGAGTCCGATCAACGTCAAGGCGAGGAACGGGGTCATGTAGTGCCAAGAAAAGATGGCCGCCCATGTCCCTTCAATAAGAAAGAGGAGGAACAGGGCGATGAACACTCTCATGTTACTCACCGGCTGCTCCTCCTTCCTCAGGTGCCGTCAAGAACGGTTCGACGAGCGTCCGATCGATGACGTACATTTGCGAGAACTCGTTGAAGTCCGCCTCTGGCTTGATGCGGGCCACTTGCGACACCCCGTACTCATCGGTCTCAATCGACTCGACCGTCCCGATGACGAGTCCGGCCGGATAACGGCCGCCAAGACCTGACGTCGAGACGATTTCGCCTTCTTTCAATTCGACGCTGTTCGAGATCTTCGTGAAGAAGAGCTCGTTCGTCTCACTGTCGAAGCCGTCAATCGTACCGTACGTCGCCTTCCCGTCCGCATCGTTGACGACGGCCGAGACGTTGTTCGTCCGGTTGTTGTCGCTGAGCAGTTGGACTTGCGACGTATACGCGCTCGTCTGGATGACGCGTCCGACCATGCCGCCGGCTGCCGTGACGGCCATCCCTCGCTCGACGCCGCGCTCTTCCCCGACGTTAATCGTGACGTAACGTTGCCAATCGTTCGGCGTCCGTCCAATCACTTCGGCCGGGATGAGGTCGAAGTCCCGAAGTGACGTCTCGCTCGCGTCAATCATTCGACGCAGCTCCTCGTTCTCCCGGCGCAAATCGTCGGCTTCGACCGACACTTCAGCGTACTTCGTCAAATGTTGCTTCAATTGACGATTCTCTTCATAGATGTCGCGGACGTCCGTAATCGAGGACACCGTGCTGTCCATCCAGCCGATCGGCACGGTGAACACCCGTTGGAACGTCCCGACCACATCACGCGTGACGTCTTGGTACCATGCAGATTCCGACCGTCCTCGAATCGAAACCCCTAAAATCACGACGAATAAAATGATACCGATTAGCGTGATGATGAGCTTTTTATTACGTACGAACCGGCTCATCACTGATCACCTCTCATCGACGTGACGAAATGCCTGATTTTGAACGGAGGACGTCCATCATTTCAAGAGATTTCCCAGTCCCGATGGCGACACAGTCGAGTGGCTCATCCGCGACGAGCGTCGGGATGTGTGTCTCGTCTGAGATGACGTCATCCAAGTTTTTAAGGAGCGCGCCGCCGCCTGTGAGGACGATACCGCGGTCCATGACGTCTGCTGCGAGTTCTGGTGGTGTCTGCTCGAGCGTCTGCTTGACGCCTGCGAGAATCGCCTCGACCGTATCCGAAAGTGCTTCGCATACTTCAGCCGCTGACACTTCGATTTGTTTCGGAAGGCCCGTCACGAGGTCGCGACCGCGGATTTCCATCTTCTCGCCTTCGTTCGACGAATCGATGCGTGCTGAGCCGACTTCCATCTTGAGTGTCTCGGCCGTGCGTTCCCCGATCATGAGGTTGTATTTGTTTTTGATGTAACGAATAATGGCGTCATCCATTTCGTCACCGCCGACGCGAATCGATTGGCTCGTCACGATGCCGCCGAGTGAGATCACTGCGACTTCGGTCGTACCGCCACCGATATCGACGACCATCGAGCCTGTCGGTTCCCAAACCGGGAGACCGGCGCCGATTGCTGCCGCGAACGGTTCTTCAATCGTGTACGCCTCGCGTGCGCCCGCTTGTTTGGCCGCATCTTCAACGGCGCGCTTCTCGACCGAAGTGATGCCGCTCGGGACGCAAATCATGACGTTCGTCTTCGAAGAGAACAAACCGCTCTTCGACTTCTGCGCTTGCTCCATGAAGTACTTGATCATCGTCGCAGTCGTTTCAAAGTCCGCGATGACGCCGTCTTTCATCGGACGACGTGCCGTCACGTTGCCCGGTGTACGGCCAATCATATCTTTCGCCTGGTTACCCACGGCCTCGATTCTACCTGTATCTGTACGGAACGCCACAACAGACGGTTCACGAACGACGATGCCTTGACCTTTTACATAAACGAGCGTGTTAGCCGTTCCAAGGTCGATTCCGATTTCTCGGTTGAAACTACGAAACATAGGTGTTGCCCCTCTCTTATTTACACTATTTTTTATTATAACGGAAAAATCATGTTTGAAAACGTTCATTCGATTACAGGTTATTTACAATCCCTGCATCCAAGTCCTGTCTCACCGTCTACTAGTTTGCCTTCTTTTACCGAAAAACGCAAATCAAAAAAGCAAGCGCATGAAAGCGCCTGCTTCGATTTCGACTCATTTCTCAAACATTCTTTAGTGTGAGAAGCACCGCCGTTTGAAGCGCGTGACGGTCCGTCTCGTTCAACTTGACAAGAAAGCTTTTTAAGAACGTTTTCACATTATGGACGACGTGCCAATACTGTTCGGCTTCGAGCTCTTGTTTGTGGACGCTCAGTCTAGCGGGCAAGTCTTCTAGCAACACGATCAGTTCTTGCTCGTCCATCCCGCGGTCAAGTAGTCCGAAAATCGGGTTTAAGAGCCGCTCATCTTCGTCGTGCACATAGATGGTCGAAATCCTCACCTTGCTCCATAACGCTTCAAGCACATCACTAAACTCGGTCTCGTCGAGTTCCGGGTGTAAGACGAGCTCGTCAAATGTATCGGCCACGTGTGCAATCGAATGGGCCCAGCCTTTACCGGTCACATATCCTCTCGTATCGATCTCGCATTCAAGATACGCCAACAGCTTCGCCTTCAATCGCTCGAGGTCCGCTTCCGACAAGAAGCGCTGTTGCCGGTCCTGATACAAAATCAAGGCGAGCAACAGCGTCGAGAACGACCGGGTGAAGACGGTATCCGTTCCCGTCTCCCCGATACCATGGAACAAATGATACTTGAGCGTCGTCTGAAACAGATTCGTCAACTGTTCAGTCGTCATTAACTCATCTTCAATGATGAACCGGAAAAAGAGCGTATAAATCAATTGATCTCGAAGTTCGGCGTCCGTCGAACCGATATGATGGAGCATCGACTGGATGACCCGTGCCTCATCGACTTGGTGCAAGCGAACGGTCCCGCTCTTGACGTCCGTTAAAATTCGCTTTAAATCTTCTTCTTGATAAATCATGTCTTCAAACATGTCGCATCACGTTCCCTTTTCATCCGCCTTATAATACCGTTTTCGACACCACGTGGACCGACTCCTTTACATACGAAAAGCAGGCACGATTCGCCTGCTTCGGATATGACCTGATTCAAGTTCGCGTCGAAAATGAAAGTAGCAGCATCGCCCCGTAACAAATGACCGAGATCAAAAGCACCGGTTGAAAGAAGCGGGACGGCTTTTGCCGTGTAGCCCCGGCAAGAAACCCCGATACCGTCACAACGAACACATACACCCCGACGTACATGAAGAGGAGTTGTCCAATCATCTGCCAGACTTGTGAATCGATTGTCGCGTTCCCCCATGCAAGAAACAGCGCCAAATAGGCAATGAAGGCGACGATGCCGAGTGCAATGACGAACAGCGGCGAGAAGCGGTCGAACCATTCATTTTGTGGAAGCTGCTGGAACAGTGCGATGCTAACCAAGACGAACAGCATGAAGACGACGAACGTCAAGGCGAGCGGTTGGAGTGGGACAAAACTCGCTAACAGTGCCATCCCAACAATTAAAAGCCAAGTTAATTTTTTCATGTGAACACCTCGTCTGCCAGTATAGCAAACTTGGTTCTCATTTGGAAATATCCTTCCAAAAATCAGCCGTTCATATACCCCCGCTGTTTCATGCTGACGTAATGGTCTTCCCCGATGATGACGTGGTCGAGACAGGCGATACCGACGATATTCCCCGCTTCGACCAAGCGCTCCGACACCTCGATGTCTTCCCGGCTCGGTGTCGCGTCGCCACTCGGATGGTTGTGGACGGCGATGAAGCACGCCGCCGACAGCTTGAGCGCCTCGCGGAACACGTCCCGCGGGTGGACGATCGACGAGTTGAGTCCACCGACGAAGAGCGTCTTCCGGGCGATGAGCTGGTTTTTCGTATTCAAGTACAGACAGACGAAGTGCTCCTGATTGAGGAGCCGCAACTCGTCTCGGAGCAACTCGTACGCGTCTTGCGGCGAACGGATCGTCGGCATCTCCGACTTCGGTTCTTCGACGTAACGGATGCCGATCGTGAACGCCGCGAGCAACTGCTCGGCCTTCTTCTTCGTCATCCCTTCGATTTGGCACAAGTCGCTCACGGACGCCTGCGATAGCGCCCGAAGCGTCGGATAGACATCGGATAATCGCCGGGCGGTCGCGTGCGGGTCCCCGCCCCGTCCCCCGATTTGAAGCAGACTGGCGATGGCGGTTTCAGCACTTCGGTCGAGCACCATGGTCATTCCTTCACCTACTTTCGCAGCAATCACAGAAAGCGTGGCGTCACCCCGTGACCTTCGAGCGTCCGGACGAGCGGCATGAGCGGCAGGCCGACGACGTTATAGTAGTCGCCTTCTAACCGTTCGACGAACAATCCGCCCGACCCTTGGATGCCGTAGGCGCCGGCCTTGTCATACGGCTCAGCGGAATCGAGATAGCCGTCGAGCCACGCCTCCGGGATGTCGATGAACGTGACGCGCGTCGTCGTGACGAACAAGTCTTGGCGCTCGGGTCCGATGATGCTGACCCCGGTCAGGACGTCATGCGTCGCACCGGAAAGACGACGGAGCATCTGGCTCGCCTCTTCCCGGTCGGCCGGCTTCTCTAGGATCTTCCCGTCTAAGACGACGACCGTGTCCGACCCGATGACGACGGCGTCACGGTGCAAGCGGGCGACGTCCATCGCCTTCTCCCGGGCGAGACGCCCGACGTAATCGGCCGGCGCTTCGACGCCGTTCACACCTTCGACGACGGTGGACGGGATGACTTCATGGTGAATCCCCGCCTTCGTCAATAGCTCGGTGCGCCGCGGCGACATCGAGGCGAGAATGACACGCTTCTGTGTTGGTTTCATTGTATCGACTCCTTCGCTTGTAACATAACGGGCTTCCTTCCCGTATCACACTTCACTGTTGATTGTAGGCAAACGGACAGACGAATACAATCGTAGCCGATAGAAAAACGCCCCTCGATTTCGAAGGGCGTCGCGTCACGGCGTCGTATAGTCATACACCGGGATGTCTTTACGTGGGAACGTCTGCGTCGGCACGTACCGGTCCTCAATCAATTGCGTCAAGTCCGGTCGATAGAAGGCGTCGAGTTCGACCGTGAAGTCGAGCGGCGCAATCGTCTCGGTCGTGTTCGGTCCCGCCTCGGCCGGTCCGGTGAACTGGACGGTCCGGAGGATGTGAATCCGGTTCATCGATTCGACGGACTCGAGGAAGAGGACGAGCGCGTCATACGTCTCGGCTTGGAGCGAGACGGTCGTCCGCACCGAGGACGCGTTCACCGGGGTGATGTCGACCGGTGTCGCCGGTTCGGCCGTCGCGCTCACGTCTTCCGGTTCCGGCGTCTCGATCGTCTCTGGCACTTCCGACTCGGCGAGGACACCGTCCGCGAAGGCGATGCTCGTCACGTTGACGCTTGCGAGCTGGCTCGCCTGCGACAACGTCTCGACGACCGTGTCCAAGGCTGGCTCGGTCGGGACGCGCGTCTGGAGACGCTGTGAGTCGGCGACGTTGACGGCCCGTCCTTCTTGGCGCATCAGTTCGAGTTTCGTCTGTTCGAGCGACAGTTCGCGTTCGAGCGCCTTGACGTCTCCTTGTTTCGTGAAATACGTATAGCCGAAATATGCCGGGGCGGCGATGGCCGTGAACAGGCAGAGGGTGAAAATCAAATAAATCGTCGAACGTTTCATTGGCTCACCACCTCCTCATCGGTCGCCGCTTCGGTCTCAGGCTCTTCGACGTCGACGAACGTGAACGTGAACTCACCGATATAGCGCGGCAACGGTTCCTCGGTCAATCGGGTCGTCTCGTCCGTCTCCGTGCTTTCCGTGTCCGCTTTCGTCTCGGTCGTGACGCCGAGCAGTTTGACGTTCTCGAAGCGCGGGTCGTTTAAAAGCGCCCGTTGGAAGGCGTTCAATTCCGGCAACGTCTCGAACTGGGCTCGGACACTCATGAGCGAACCGTCCGCGTAGTTATACGTCAACACGTATCCGGTCGGCGGCAACTGTTCCGTCAACGCCCGGAGCGCCGGGACGGCCTGTTTTTCCTCGTTCGTGAGCGACGTCACCGTCTGGTCGAGCGAGAGCACTTGTTGCCCTTTCGAGTTCACCTGTTCCGTCTGATAGATGCGGACGAGCTGGAGTTGTTCGTTCAGTTGGGTCTCCTGCCGTTCAAGTCCTTGCACCTCATAATATAAGAACCCAGCGAGCCCACCTCCAATCAGGAGCGAAGCGAGACTCGCGACGACCGGCCAGCGGAGCGTGACGTCGGTCGAGTTGATGAAGTTCGCGTCGCGGTCACGATCGAGCGTCGCCATCCCGAGGAGCGGCAACATCTGATGCGACAGCGGCGTCGCGTGTGACAACGGGAGCGGGTCGTCGATCCGTTTGACCGGCACCATCGCTTCCGCCTCGATCGTCCGGACGAGCTCATCGAGTTCCGGGACCGTCCCGGAGACGAGGAGCTCGTCAATCGGACGACCGTCCGTCCGGAGCGAGTAGCGATAGAAGTCGAGGAAACGGGCGAGCTCGTTCAACCATTCGTCCGTCTGCGTCAGGAACGCCTCCCGCGAGCCACTGTATGTATACGTGACGACCCCATCCGTCGTCTCGGCACGGTACGGGATATCCGTCTCGATGGCGCGGATGAAGCGGACTTGTCCTTCCTCAAGGACGAGCAGTTGGTGCGCGAACGGTGTCACGTGCCAAAGGAGCGTCGACTTGAGTGGGTCGAGCGTCTCGAGACGGGCCACCCCATTCGCGACGGCGACCGGGCGCGGGACGATCTTTTTCAAGACGAAGCCACGTTTTTTCATATAGGCGCGAATCGCTTTCGTCAAGTCGACCGAGACGGCGTGAAGCATGACCTCGCTCTTCGTCTCTGTCTCGCCGAGCACCTCGTAGTCGAAGGCGACGTCGTCGAACGGCAAGATGATCGAGCTGCCAATCTCCATGAACAAATAGCCGCGAATCTCGTCTTTCGGAATCGTCGACGGGATGTCGACTTTCCGCGACAGCACTTCCGTCTCCGCCATATCGACGGCACAGACCATCCCTTTTCGTACCTTTAATTTGCGGCACAGCTCGTCAAAGGCGAGACCGAACGCGTTCTCGTCTTGAATCCGTCCCCCCGCATATGCGCCTTTTGCCAATTGGACGGAAGCGCTCCGTTTGAAGATGCCTTGTTTGATGACGGCCCCGTGGATGCTGAGCGCATCGAACGAGAAGTACGCGACCGTTCCTTTCTCTATAGCCCGGCTCATGCTAGTTTCCCCCTACAATAAATCAAAATACCAATCAAAAAAGCGTTCGCTGAACCAAAACGTCAGCATCGTCCCGAGCGCAATCGACGGGACGAACGGAATCGGTTGCTTGCGTCCGATTCGCTTCAATGCGATCAACGCGAGACCGACGACGGCACCAATCAAACTGGCGAGGAACAACGCGACGAGGACGTCACGTGGTCCGAGCACGAGTCCGATTACTGTAAACAGTTTGACATCGCCTGCCCCAAGTCCCCCTTTTGAGACGAAAAAAACGGTCGCTAAAATCGAAAATCCGAGCAGTGCCCCGGCGAGCGGGCTCCACCACGTCGCGCCGGATACGTAAGTGAGGACGAGCAGGACCGGCGCCGTGTAAAGCAAGATGACGTTCGGCACGAGCATCGTCGACAAATCCGACATCGCCAAGGCGAGGAGCGTCGACAAGAAGACGAACGCGAGCAGTGTCGTGCCCGAGAAGCCGTATAGCGCGAAGCTATAGCCGTAGCCGATGGCCCCGAGCAGTTCGAACAGCGGATACGTCGGCGCGATCCGGCCGCCACAGCCGCGGCATTTGCCACGGAGGAACAAGTAGCCGAACACGGGAACGAGTTCCCATGCCGACAAGACGTGGCCGCAAGACGGGCAGTGCGAGCGTGGCGTCACGATCGACTGTTTCTGTGGCACGCGGAGCCCGACGACGTTCGTGAACGAAGTGATGACCGCTCCGAGCACGATGCTGTAAATGAGTCCAATGAGGTCAACCAATCTGGTCACTCCTTCTGTAAGTATATGCCAAAAATAGAAAACCGGCTAGGCTGAGCGAGTGCCCAGCGCCAGCCGGAGATAGACGTTTTTATTCAATCGCATCTTTGTTTAGAGTTCCCTCAACTACTGGAGCATCTTTTCCAATTGCTTTTGCACCAATTAATTCGACAGAATACTTGTATTTGTTTCCATCTGGAGTGATAGTAACTAATGCTTTAGAGTATTCAGTTCCAAAAGGATCTTTAAGACTTGAAATATATGCTTGACCTTCAGCTTCTTTGAAATTTAAAGCTCTAGCCTCAGGATGTGAAGCAGTATGTAATTTCGCCGCGCTTACCATCTGCTTCGCATCCGCAACCATTGCATCCTTCTTCGAGTTCTCGATAATCCCACCAATCGCGACGACGGCGATGGCAGCGATAATTCCTAAAATTACGACGACGACGAGCAACTCGACGAGTGTGAGGCCGCGCTCATCTTTTAATTGTTTCGCATCTTGCCAAATCATTTTCATTTTCTCTAACATGACTGATTCTCCCCTTTTGTGTGTTGTGCTGTGTATTGTGCTGTATTCATTACATAAGACCTAGAACAAGTAGAACAATTTTACTATACATTCAAAATTTGGTGTTGAAAAGTAGTTTATGTGCATAAACTAAGAATTTTCTACTGATTTTGGATATCCCCGTAAATTTGGAACATCGGCACGACGACGGCGATGACGATGACGCCGACGATGCTCGCCAAGACGACGATCAGGAGCGGCTCGATGATCGACTTCAATCGGTCCGTCGTCGTCTCGACCTCTGTCTCATAAAACTCGGCGACTTCGTTCAACATCGAGTCCAAATCCCCACTCTCCTCGCCGACCGCGATCATTTGCGTCATGAGCGGCGGAAAGTTGTTATTGCGCATGAGCGGCTCGTGGAGCGGAATACCTTGCGCCATGCTGTTGCGCGCCTTCCCAAGCCCTTTGCGGATGACGCGGTTCGAGACGATCTTCTCGGTGATCTCGATCGCCGACAAAATCGGCACGGCGGCTTGAAGCAAGACGGCGAGACTGCGCGTCAGTAACGCAATCTGCGACTTTAGGACGATCGGCCCAAAAATCGGCATCTTCAGCAACAACCCGTCGATGATGAACCGTTCCTTGTCCCGCTTCAACATCCACGTAAACACGAGGATACCGAGGAGTCCCACCCCGAAGATGAGCCACCAATAGGCGGCGACGAAATCTGAGACGGCGACGACGAGACGGGTGATGAGCGGCAGTTCGCCTCCGAGCTGTCCGAAGATGCTCGCGAACGTCGGGACGACGCTCACCATGAGGAAGGCGACGACGCCGATGGCGACGATGGAGACGACGAGCGGATACGTGAGCGCCGAGATGACTTTCCGTTTCACGTCGTACTGTTTCTGGAGTTGGAGCCCGATTTGGTCGAGCGCCTCCTCCAAGTTCCCGCTCGCCTCGCCCGCGAGCGCCATCGAGCTGAAGAAGTTCGAGAACACGCGCGGGTGTTTCTTGATCGCCTCGGAATAGGCGATCCCTTCCCGTAAATCGTCCTCGACTTGGCTGAGCGTTTTCTTCAGCACTTTCGACTCGGTTTGGACGCGCAAAATCGACGTCGCCCGGACGATCGGCACACCGGCCCGGATGAGTGTCGCGAACTGGCGCACGTACATGATCAAATGTTCAATCTTCACCCGCTCCGGAAGAAGATTGATCTCGGTGTTGAGCCCGGTCGACTCGAGTTCGGACAGCTCGGTGACGAGAATCGACTCTTCACGGAGCTTCTCTTTCGCCTCGCGGAGCGAGACGGCCGTGATGCGGCCTTTTTTACGGCGCCCGTTCAAGAGCTTACCTTCGTATTGGAATATGGCCATACGCTTACCTCATTTCTTCGTTCGGCACGGCGTTCGGGTTGATGATACCTTGCCGGACGAGTTGCTCGATGGATGCGTCCATCGACTGCATCCCGCTCTGCCGGTTCGTCTGGATGACGGTCGGGAGCTGGAACTCTTTTTCATTGCGAATCAAGTTGGCGACGGCCGCGTTGCCGAGCATGATCTCCATCGCGGCGACGCGGCCTTTCGGGACGTCGACACGCGGGAACAAGCGCTGGCTGACGACACCTAGCAAGACGTTGGCGAGCTGTGTCCGGATTTGGTCTTGTTGCTCGGCTGGGAACGCGTCGATGATACGGCTGACGGTCGACATCGCGCTCGACGTATGTAACGTCGCCATGACGAGGTGTCCCGTCTCGGCCGCCGTCATCGCCGTCGAGATCGTCTCGAGGTCGCGCATCTCCCCGAGCAAGATGACGTCCGGGTCTTGCCTGAGCGCGGCACGTAGTCCGTTCACGAACTTCATGACGTCCGAACCGATCTCGCGCTGGTCGACGATGCTCTGGTTATGGGAATGCAAATACTCGATCGGGTCTTCGAGCGTGATGATCCGCTTCCGTTGCGTCCGGTTGATCTCATGGATCATCGCGGCGAGCGTCGTCGATTTCCCCGACCCGGTCGGACCCGTCACGAGGATGAGCCCGTGCGGTTTCTCGATGAGTCGCTTCAACACCGGCGGCAGATCGAGCTCGTTTAACGTCGGGATTTCCCCGGAAATGGAACGGAAGGCGATGGCGACCGTCCCCCGCTGATAATAGGCGTTGACGCGAAACCGCGACACGCGCGGGACGCCGAACGAGAAGTCGAGGTCGCGCTGGACTTCTAAGCGCCCCCGCATCTCCTCGGTCATGATCTCATTCAAATAACCTTCGATGTGCGTCGGCAACACCTTCTCCTCGCCCATCGTGACGAGGCTTCCATCGATGCGGAAGATCGGCGGCGAGCCCGCGGTCAGATGGATGTCCGAGGCGCGCTGTTCGACCGCCTTCGTCAAAATCACTTCTATCGATTGATGGATCATCTCATCACTCCGTTATGACTGTTCTCAAAATCTCTTCGGTCGTCGTCAAACCTGACGCGACTTTTTCTAACCCGTCGGCGAGCAAGAACCTCGCCCCGTGCTGTTTTGCGTAGTCGACCATCTCGGCCTCGGTCGCCTGGTTCATGATGAGACGGCGCAACCCTTCATCGATTGGCACGACTTCATGGATGGCCAGGCGGCCCCGGTAGCCGGTGAAGTTACAAGACGCACAGCCGTTGCCGCGGACGACATGGTCGATGGCGACCCCTTCGTTCGCGAACAGCTCTTGCTCACGCTTCGAGACGGGCTGCGGATGACCGCAATCCCGACAGACGCGTCGGACGAGACGCTGGGCGACGAGCCCGGACGTCGACGCGGCGACGAGGAACGGCTCGACCCCCATGTCGACGAGACGGGTGATGGAACTGATGGCCGAGTTCGTGTGGAGCGTCGACAGCACCAAGTGACCTGTCAGCGAGGCACGAATGGCGATCTCCGCCGTCTCCGTGTCTCGAATCTCCCCGACCATGACGATGTTCGGGTCTTGACGGAGAATCGAACGCAATCCTGAGGCGAACGTGAGCCCGACTTTCGCGTTGACTTGAACTTGGTTGATCCCATCGAGCTGATACTCGACCGGATCTTCGACTGTGATGATGTTTTTCGTCTCGTCGTTCAATTCTTTCAGTGACGCGTAGAGCGTCGATGACTTCCCTGAACCGGTCGGCCCGGTGATCAAGATGATCCCGTTCGGTCGCTTGAGCATGTCGCGGTAGACGCGCTCGTTGTGCTCGCCAAAGCCGAGCTTTGTCAGGTCGGTCAACCCTTCCGACGAGTCGAGCACCCGGATGACGATCTTTTCACCGTACATCGTCGGGAGCGTCGAGACGCGAAAGTCATACGGTCGGTCGCGGAGCGTATATTTGATGCGCCCGTCTTGCGGCAATCGGCTCTCGGTGATGTCTAAGTTACTCATGACCTTGATTCGGGTCAGCATGACGCTTTGAATCTTCTTCGGATAGACCGCCTCGGTGCGAAGGTCGCCGTCGACCCGGAAGCGGACGTGGAGTTGCTTCTCGTGCGGGTCGAAGTGGATATCCGAGGCGCGTTGGTCGATGGCGCTCAAGAACAGTTGATTGACGAGCCGGATGACCGGCGCGTCATCTCGTGACGCCGTCTCTTGCCGTTCCACTTCGGGCGCTTCTTCTTTTAAAATCTCGATGAGCGAGGCGTCCATCTCGTAATAGCGGCTAATCGTCTTACGAATCTGTTCTCGCGTCGCGATGCCGACCTCGATGTTCATCCCCGTCTGGAGCCGGACGTCATCCACCGCAATCAAATCAAGGGGATCCGCCGTCGCGATGAACAGCGTGTTCCCCTGTAACTCGATTGGCATGATATCGTGCTTTTGGGCGATCGCCTTCGGCACGAGCTTTGTCACGGTCATGTTGATGTCTTGCGCGTATAACGCGATGATCGGCACGTTCAACTGCTCATGAAGCACTTGAATGAGCTGCGTCTCCGTCAAATAGTTGAGCCGCATGAGCGTATCGCCGAGCTTTTCACCCCGTCGTTTTTGAGCGAGCGCCTCATCGAGCTGGGCCGTCGTGATGATCCCTGCCTCGATGAGCATCTCACCTAATCGTTTCTTCGTCCGTCTCACCTTACTTCACCATCCTCTGCGGTACCTCCTGTTGCACGACGTCTCGTTGTTCGATGAAGACGCTCAATGCGGCACCGCCGATCACGCCGAGGACAAGGAGGGAAATAGCCCACCACGTCCGCTCGAGTCCTTCCATGTACATCGTGTACACGCCGGCCGCGAGCACGGCGACGAGAAGCGCGATGACGAGTTTCGTCCCCCGTTTTCGCACGTTCGGGACCGACAGAGCGAATAGTGTCAACGTGGCGAGCACCCAGAAGGCGAGCAAAATCAAATATCCAATCATCCGACTGCCTCCTCGCTTGTTTCCGGAACGCTTTCAAATACCGGCGGTTCTTCTTCAAAATCATACAATCCGTCATTCTCTACATCGTCATCGAACGGGTCATCTTCCAGTAGTTCTTCAGGAAAAGTTGGGATGACCGGTTCGACCGGCTCTGGAGGCGGAAGCGGGACCGAGCTTTTCGTCACGATCTCCGGGACCGGCTCATAGAAGTCGAACCCAAGCATCTCGAGCGTCTCACCGGCTTCGGTGATGCGGACGCGGTACAGTTTCCCCGATTCTCCTGTCTGGCCCGATTGTGTCACGGACGAGCTGCCGGCCGGAAGTGACGGGCTGAAGCGGATGACGTTCTGATACGGAACACTCACAACTTCCTCGACACGTGACTCATACGCCGCCTCGAACGCTTTTCCGAGCAGTTGCACGGTCATCGTGTTCCCTTCGTTCAAGACGATGATGGCGTATGCCGTCTGTTCCGTGTTTTGAACGGCAAAGTTCGAACGGTCATCGACGAGCACGTCATAGCCGAGTTCGACCCCGCTCGGAAGCACTTCATGCGGGACGCGTTCTAAAATGTTGAACGGCGTCGCCGCGAACAGCTGGTAAAGGGATGGGCCGAGCGTTGTCATGGCGTCGAAATCGTCACCGAACGCCTTCAAGCTGAAGATGTCCCCGGCGTTCATTTCAAACCCGTTCATCCGCTCGAGCACCGAGCGCATCGCCGGTGTCGGGCTGACCGTCATCGAAGCGACGACCTCGTTCTCTTCGGCAATCGTCTCAAGGACGATATTCGAGTCAAGCTGAGATGCCGACGCGGTGATCGGTCCGGTCACCATCGTCATCGTCACCGGCTGGTTGTCGAGGTACGGGGTGATCCGTTCTTCGTCAAGGGCGACCGCGAGCGGGTAATCCCCTGGTTCGGTGATCGTCTCGAGCGTACCGTCAACGTTGAACGTCACGACGTCTTTCCCGACTTCGAGCGTCGTCCCGTCGACGAGCGTCACGTTGAACGGCGCGTTTTGAAAATCTTTGACGGCGTTGTCAAGCCGGATCACCGCTTCTTGCTTTGTCATGCCTGACACATCGATGCCGGCGACGCGCGTGTCTTTATATGTAGCACTCGTCTTCGCGGCCACGTCCAAGTAGTTGACGAGCCCGATCGTCGGCAGCGACACGAGCAGGACGAGCCCTGCTAGGATGAGAACGTGCATCCCAAATCGTTTCATAATTTAAATTCCCCCTAAATGGTCGATCCATGAGACTTTCGATGGACTATCCGAAATCACTGTAACTTTAGTATAATATGCATTGTACAGAAAATAACAATTAATTCAGGAAAATAGACTGTTTTTGCCTACAGTTTTACTATTTTTGAAAAGGAGGTCAACGCGTTGGCTCGTTCTGAACAAGGTTTCACGCTCGTCGAAGTACTCGTCTCGATTGTTATTCTATCTATTGTGTCTTTCTCCTTGTTAAATATATTTAGTCAAAGCTTGAAAACGACGAATGATAGTTTGAATCGTACAATTGCCAATCAAGTCGCACAGAATACGTTACATACGTTAGATCGAAGAGCCTCTTCGCTTGAAGACGTGCTCTCTCTTACGACGCTGACACCGAGCGGTCCTTGTCCGTTTTGTGCGGAGATCAACGGACAATCGTTCAATGTAATCGTGACGGAGATTGGCCCGACGCAATCCGGTCATACGATTGAGCTTGAAGTATCTGTCACGACAGACACGATGTCCTCCCCCGTCCGATTGAAAGGAGTGATCTCGAATGCGACGTTACGTGAGCCGTTCCCTGAAACGGCTGTCCCAGAAAGCGAAAACGATAAGTAAACAATCAAACGGGTTCACCTTAGTCGAATTGCTTGTGACAGTCGTCGTCGCCTCCATCTTGAGCGGCGTCATCATAACGGCCTTCATCTCAGGCACGCTCGGCTTTCGCTTGACGAATGAAACAAGTGAGCTCCGTAGTGAGGCGGACTATTTGGTCTCATCGATCCTCTCGGAGGTGAACCGAAGTCAATTCGATGCGGTCACCCAAATCGATGACACGTTTCAATTCCACCGCCTATCAGACCCAAACATATCTGAATCAGGCATGATTTATCGTGAGGCCGGCTATGAAGCTATCCCGCTCAATCTATCAAACGAGTCATATGAACCAAGCAACCCAAACATCGTACTTGAAGCAATCTCAATTCAACTTATCGATCCAACTTATGACAAACGTCGTCCGAGTTATATGACAAGTGGCTTACTTGAAATCGAGATGCGGTTATCGCTCGCCACTAATCCTGAATCGGCGAAGACATTTAAAAGTTCCATCCCATTCTAAAGAAAGGAGGCCATCCGCATGCAAAAACGTGAAGAGGGATATGTGCTCGTCCTTGTCCTCGTGACGATGGCAGCACTAGCGGTGCTGTCGCTCGCCGCGATGCAGGTGAACCTCGTGACGAACAAACTGACCGTCATCCGAACTGAAGATACACAGTTGAACGAGGATGCGAGAAGCGCCCTCAACTTGATTGCGGCAGACGTTCGCAACAAATTCCCACTCCATGACGCACAAACCGTACCTGAGCACATGGCGTCAGAGGCCGCGTTCGATAGCGCGATTCAAGACGTGCTCGCAGTAAATTCGCCATTTGAATCGTTAGCCGAAACGAGCGACAGTACTATCACATACTCGATCCGCCTTAAACAAGACGAAGCCACAAATCTGCTTGAGACAGCTCCTTTCACAAAGATTTTGCAAGTGAATGTCGTTGCGAGCCGCCAGCTGAATCCCGAGCAACCACTCTTATCCGTCGAGTACACGCAAGACCTTTATTTGACGGCGTTGCCCTCTTTCTTATACTACGTACTCGGCTCCGACCAGCAGTTAGCCATCAATGGGATGCCCACCGTTAAAGGGAATATTTACTCGGGTGGCCCACTATCATTCAATCGAACCGCTGAGTATCAGTTAAACGGGGAAAAACGACTGCTGCCGAACGTGCCGTCTAGCATGTTTCATCTAGATGGACGAATCGATTTATCGAATCCGGCCAACTGTTCGACTTGCGCAGCGAACGATTACTTCACTTCAGGCAAAGAAGTTGTTAGTGAAACGGCTGATTATGGCATCTCGAAGAGTCAATTCTCGCCGTTTCAATACGAGTACTCCATTATCGAGTTTTTAAATCGTCACGTGGACCGCACGCTCGCATATACGACAGACGTAAGTAAAACTATTTTTGAGGAGAATATGATTGCGTCAACGGATCAAGCATTTAACGTTGAACGAGTCCTTAGCGAAGATGGATTGACTGTCATTGAGCGCCCAACCTCTTATGTGACGGCTAGCGTCTATAACGGTTTTTTAAAACCGACCATCATTAAACCACCGCCAAGCCTCTCAGATCGGCCGATGTATGTGACAGAATCGATTGCTACGCAAACGGCCCCACTTCTTTTTGACGGTGACGTCGTAATCGAATCGACAAATCAGCTTACCATCGAGCGCCCTTTAATTGTGAGAGGCAATTTAACGATTCGAGGAAATGTCTCGTTCGCTTCAACCGTCTACACGCTAGGCAATACGTTCATCGATCGAGCTAACATTTTGCCAATCGATGAGGCGAAAGGAAACTCGTTGATTTTATTATCAAAAGGACAAATTTTGTTGAATCGTATCAATGAATTCGAGTCGACCCCTACGACGTTGCAGGCTTTTCTTTATAGTGACTCCAGCGACACAACTTTTGTTTATGCCGTTGGATCCACGCTTGAAATTAACGGTGGACTTTATAGTAAGGGTCCGATGGTTGTGAACGTCTTCCGCGGCTCTTTTAGTGAAGACGATCTGTTGACGCCTGAAGCATATTTCGACAGCCGTACTGCGAGCCATGATGCTGCCTTATCTCGTCTTAAACTCTCGTATAACGATGCTGTCTTCAACCAGTTGAACACGTTGCCCGTGACGAACCAACTTCAATTTTTCGTAAGCAATCCGGTTCAACTTCGATAAAGTCAGCAAACAAGGACAATCCGCGACGGATTGTCCTTGTTTTAGTTTGATCCATATCCTTTTTGTTTCAGTGCCTCGAGCATGAGTCGTTGGTCTTGTTCCATAGTGAGTTGCTCTACGGTGTCAAAGGGAATGGCCGCTTCATCCATCCGATTGATTAAATCGATGAATGCTTCCGAGTTCCCATCATGAATCGCACGAACCAACACGTTCGGATGTTCGTTTAAAAAAGATGAGTCGATTCGCTCATGTGCGAGCTGCCACTTTTCAGGTTCATCGTTCAAACTGTACAGTCCCTCGAGTAACGTCTGAGACGGGAGCGCCACATTCAGCGGTGCCCCAGCCTCAACAGTACGTTGAAATTGTTCGAACGTCATCAAGTCAGCGAGGTACACCCACTGCTCGTCGGATAACTTTCCACCTTGTTCATATAAGACAATCGCTGTGTTGACATCGAATCGCTCGACCGCCTCACTCATCCATCGATCGTCCACACTTACGAGCGGGCGATTGAGAATTCGTTCTAACCGCTCCACATCACCATCCACCATCGTATGTTCGACTTGTTGCTTTTGATACAACACATATCCCGAAGCGCTGAGTCCGGCGAACAATAGTATCCCAACGAGTATGGTTACTTTCCATTTCATCAATAGTAATCTCCTGCATCATTTGGCGTGCCTGGGTTCGGATCATTGCCTTCCCGGACGCGGACATAAAATTCGCGATAAACGATGGACGGTCCTTGATCGTTCGAGAAGAAGCGACTGACGTCTTCGGTCGCAATTTGAACTTTGGCCAGTCCTGGTTTTTTAAGTCGGAGTTTCGTCTGATTGACCACTTCCACGACATCCGTACCTTCGGCCACTCTCATTCCAAACCCTCGAATGTTTGCCGTCGCCGGCAAGAAGACCGGTTCATACGTGTATGGAGAGTTTTCCATATACAGCTCGATGTTCGGGGCAAGAACATCTTGTGGATATTCTTTGACTTCAATCGATGCGGTCACTTGTTGCGATGTGAATTGTTCAAGGGTCCCTTTGACAGGAATGGAACGGTTCGACGTTCCTGGTCCTTGAACGGCTCGAACAGTCACACGATCGAGTGTTGGATTTTCAAGCGTCACTTCTTTTGTGTTAACAGGCAATGTCCAAGAGATCGGTAGTTTAACGGATCCGCTCTGCGTCATGGTCAACTCTCTCGCTTGTCGAACCATTGCCCCGGATTTGTCGCGGTACACCCATAAGGTTGTCTGTGATGGAGAAATACTGAGGGTCGGCAATGCGACTTCAACGTTTACTAAAATAGGGATAACGGACTGTGTAATTGGTTGATTGATTAGCGACACTCTCACTTGCGCCGTTCCCGGAGTGCTACCTTTCACCTTGAGCGTCTGCTTTGTTCCTTCGACGACAGTGATGACATTCTGACCAGAGACGACCTCAAATCGGAAATTCCGGTAATCTTCATTCACTGACTTAATTGTCGGTTGAATCGTTCCATCTTCTCCAACGAGCAACTTCAAGCTGTTTGCAACAAACTGTGTCGGTGGATCATCGACGATGATGTCGATTTCATTCGATTGAATCGTTTTTCCAGTCACCGGTGACGTGTACTCCACACGAACGGTCGATTTTCCAGGTTTTAATCCTTTCAATGTCGCGCTGTTATTAACATAACTCGGTGATAACTCGACTACATCTGAGCCGACACGCCAACGTAAATCAAGCTTCCGAGATGTATCTGGTGTGATGGCCGGCGCAATTTGTCGCACCTCATTAATATTCAAATAAATTGGTCCAGTGAGTCGTAGCTGCTCAATCTCTTTTTCAAGAATAGTCGTATTGACGGCTGATAAGTTCCCGGATCCTCGTTTTTGCACATCATGCTTATCTGTTCCGTTTGCATTGTGTTCTGCGTCAAATACGTAGTTAAATTTACCTTTATCGAACGAGTAATTTCCGACTTTCGTCGCCGTTAATTTCACTTCCACTTTCGTATCGTTCACTTTGCAGGTCTTATCACCCTTTTCAATGAGACACTGACTCGTGAAAGAGCCACTCACTTTGTTCCCATCGACTCTCCAACCGTTCGGCAATGTGGCTGGAACGACCGCGTAACCTGTCGGAATGACGTCTTCCACATTAATCGTCCAAGAGAATTGTTTATAAGCATTTCCGTTTGGCGACTGAATGAACGGGACAGACTGATTAATATTGTATGCGAGTGTGACTTGATTGCCCGTCTCGGTCACTAACGGACTGATTGTACGAGAGACGAATGCTGCTTCTTCTGAAGCAAGTACATCGACCGTAAATGTCTCAGAGGAGGTGATAGCTCCCTTCGCACGTTGCTCTTTCGTTTCAATTCGAACGTTCAACGTTGACCCGGCTTTGGCTTTATGGTCATAAAAGAAACCGGTCGCCTCATCGTTTCGCACGCTAGCGAACTTCCCTTCTTCTTTCGGAAACACTTGTTTTCCGTCGACAAGGACACGCGTGTCTAAAAATTGGTCTGCAAAGTCATAGTCGATGGACTTCCACGACAAGTATAGTGGTTCGATGTCATATACGGTCCGTTTCTTCGACTCGTTCATGACCGGTGCAAGTACATCAATCTTTGGAGCATGGTTTGATCCGATAAAAGCACGGAACATCGTATTGACGAAGATCTCTTTCTCTTCTTGCTCATTAAACGTTTGAACATGACCCGCCCCAGAATACGTCAAGTTGCCGACCGTATACATATAGTAATGGTTTGCGCTGTCGCCTGCAGTCCGGTTACTTCCCACCAAGTTGAACCAGGTCGTCAATTCCTCATTTTCTAAATCGAGTGAGAAGTATTGGTTGTGTGTTGTCTTAACTTTTTTTGTCGTACCAGTGCTCGCACTCAACTTATACGGATATTCAGTGAATAAACCGGTAGCCGTTTGAATGACCGATGTCGAGGGATTTTGTGCATAAATCCCCATGTTCGTATATTCACGCGTCGCGAAACGGGAAGCGAAATTTGATTCCCAACTGTTTGTTGCTTTAAATTGACCGCTCGTCTCGGTCCGATATAACATGTCATGCGTAAACATGACGCCACGACCTTGATCCATAAATTTTATCAATTCTGGATGAACACAATCGTCACTAAGAGTAGAGATGTAAGTATCATTAAAACCGAAGATAATTAAATCTTTACTGTAAAACCATTTTTGATTAGTGGATATTTTGTTACCACATACTTTGTCAATTAATTCTTTGTAACTAATCGTCTCTAAATTAAATGAATAAAGATCACTATGACTTAACATCTGATTGTTTACGAAAGTATCGCTTAACTTTCCTGTAGTTGCGTTTTGAGTCATATCCGACGTAACTTGCAGGACATTAGCTACCGCCTTCTCATCTTTCAACAAAAAACGGCCTGTCTGATAAGAATAAGTACGGGCACTTGGATCTTTTAACACGAGCTTCCAGTATCGCGGGCTCGTGTAACTAGGAGCATCGATACGATAGCTGATTGATCCAGCTTGCTTAGCAGGCAATGTTTCGACCCATTCGTTCGGAGTGAATCGGTCATTGCTGTCTAGGTCGATGTACAATTCGACCGTCGCATTGGACGAAGGAGCGTTCTCAAGAGTGTACTCAAATCTGATTTCCTTACCGCGCTCAGCTGGCACGATTGAAGTTGCCGATTTCACATCGACCAATGACGTCAATGTTTTCGTTCCTTGCTTCGTCACGACTTGTTTCACCTTATTCGGCTTATTCGTATTGAAAAACGTATTTAACACCGTTTTCGCCTCATCGGTCGTTTTGAACACGACAGCTTGAGTTTGTTTTAGTAGGTTAAATTTTTTCGCCGTGTTATTTTTGGTGGCAAACACGTCCTCATGAAGCAATACCGGAACACCGTTCGCAAGAAGCTCACGTTGAAGTTGTTGCACCTTCAACGCTGTAATGTCATTATCATACACGGTGGTGTTATGCGACTCTTTCGTTACTGCTCTTATATTATCGAACCCACTTAAGTTGGAATCGTACTTAACCGTATTTGCGCTGTATTTCTCTTGGCTAACCGTCGCCCGTGAAGGACCAAAGACGACAGCGTCATATTTCCCTAATAAATCCTCTCGGGAGGCGTTGAACTGTTTCATCGTCATCGTCTGAACAGTATATCCAGAACCTAGGTTAAGTTGTGAGGCGATTTTCACCTTCACATCAATTGTATTCTCATTCGCTTTTGCTATATCCGTTAATTCTAAAATGACTGGTTTGACTGGCGTACTTGCCGAAACAGTCGTATAAATTTCAAATAAAGTCGAAATAAGGAGTGATGTTAAGAAGACGATCGCGACGAATGCCGCTACGGGTCGTTTCAATCTTCGCTGACTGACCATGGTGCGTTTCCTCCTTGGGATATGAGTTAAATAAGACATACGTTCTCATACTCATTCATACGCTTTAAATGGATGGAAAACAAGGTCATTTTTGCAAACCTTGGAAATACGTTCTTACTTCACTGATGAAGTACAGCGACCCCGTCACGACGAGCGTCTTCGACTGCGGGTTCTTCACCCAACGGTTGAGCCATAGTTTCCAGTCGACATAGTCGGCCCCGTCCTCGATCAAACTTTCTTTCGTCCGTGTCCGCGGGAAATCGAACGTCGTCTCGTACACTGTTCCGACCGTTTGAAGCGACGCCACCATGCTGGCTCGGTCTTTATCGGCGAGGATGGCCGCGAGGATCGTCACGTCGTCTTCGAGCCGTACTTGCTCGATGAGCGCCTCGACCCCTTCCGCGTTATGGGCTCCGTCGAGCAGAATGCGCGGCGTCTTCGACACGAGCTCATATCGGCCTGGATGCTGCGCTGTCTCAAGCCCTGACCGAATCGCCGTTCCTCCCCATCCGAGATGACGCGCGACCGCGACGGCACACGCCCCGTTATACGCTTGATGGTGTCCGGTCAATCCGAGCGTCACCGGAGGCAAGCCGTCGTATGTCACGACCGTCTCGCGCCCGTCCTCAATCGACGTGACGAGTGATGTGACGTCATGAATCGGGGCGTCCATCGTCTCTCCTCGTTCGTCAAGCAACCCAATCAACCGCTCATCCGTCAAACTATGGAACATCGGCACACCTCGCTTCATGATACCGAACTTTTCGAGCGCGATCTCTTCGAGCGTGTCACCGAGAATGCCTTGATGGTCGTGCCCGATTGATGTGACGACCGTCGCGAGCGGCCGTTTCAACACGTTCGTCGAGTCGAGCCGACCCCCGAGCCCGACTTCCCAAATGACGAGGTCGGGCTGTTGCTCGTGGAAATAGAGCCACGCCATGACCGTCAGCAGTTCGAACTCGGTCAACGTCTCCGGCGACGCACTCGCAATGTCTCGGACCCGGTTGGCAATCCGGACGAGGTCATCCTCCCGAATCGGCTCCCCGTTCAACATGATCCGCTCCTCGAACTGGATGATATACGGCGAGATGAACGTCCCGACGTCCAAGCCCTCCTGCATCGCCATCGACCGCAAGAAAGCGACGGTCGACCCTTTCCCATTCGTCCCTGCAACGTGGACCGAGGGCAACTCCTCAATCCCGAGTCGTGAAAGCATCCACTCCATTCGTTCGAGCCCCGGCTTGATGCCGAAGCGAAGCTGTCCGTTCAACCATTTCAGTACGTCTTGTCTCGTCTTCATCTCGATTCACTCCTATATGTACACTTCTTTTTCATCTTACCAAAATTCGCAGACACCGAACGAATGAATCGGCTGTGCTATACTCGAGGCGAAGAAGGAGGGATTGCGATGACAACCAACTGGAACTTCGAGGCAACGTATCTCGAACTCCGTGACATGTTTTATCACCGTGGACCGGTCAACCCGGTTGAAGCACCTGAGCTCGTCTTGTTCAATGACGACCTCGCGAAATCGCTTGGCCTCAACGTCAAGGCGGTGAAGCAAGACGTCGCCCTATTAGCCGGAAACAGTCAGACCGACACGTCCTTTTCTGAGGCGTATGCGGGCCATCAGTTCGGTCACTTCACGATGCTCGGGGACGGCCGTGCGCTTATGCTCGGGGAACACGTCGCCCCGAACGGGAAACGATTTGATGTCCAATTGAAAGGTTCGGGTCCAACCGAGTATTCCCGGGGCGGCGACGGACGGGCCGCCCTCGGTCCGATGGTGCGCGAGTTCATCATCAGCGAGGCGATGCACGCACTCGGTATCCCGACGAATCGTGCCTTAAGCGTCGTCAAGACCGGTGAACCTGTCCTGCGGCAACAGCCGGAGCACGGGGCCGTGTTGACACGTGTCGCCTCGAGCCATTTGCGGGTCGGCACGTTCCAATACGCGGCCGCGGCTGGTTCAATTGACGACGTCATCGCACTTGCGGATTTTGCGATCAAGCGTCACGACCCAGACCTTGTTGGACAACCCGACCGCTACGAACAGTTCCTCCGGCGCGTCATTACACGTCAGGCGAAACTGATTGCCGACTGGCAACTCGTCGGCTTCATCCACGGCGTCATGAACACGGACAACACGTTCATCAGCGGGGAAGGCCTCGACTATGGGCCGTGCGCCTTCATGGACACGTATCACCCGCACACCGTCTTCAGCTCCATCGATCGGGACGGCCGTTACGCCTACGCGAATCAGCCGTACATCGGGTCATGGAATTTGGCACGTCTTGCTGAGACGCTGTTACCGCTCCTCACCGATACGCAAGAAGGGGCGATTGATATCGCCAACAAGCTGTTGGACGGGTATACCGAGACGTATAAAGAAGCGTACTTCACGGGACTTGCGCATAAGGTCGGGCTATACGTCCGAAAAGACGGAGACGATGCGCTCACGGACGAGTTGCTTCGCCTGATGGTCGAGACCGAGGCGGACTTCACGAACACGTTCCGTGCCTTGACGCTCGATGATATCGATGCGCTCGCTTTCTCCAAACAAGACGACGGCAAGGCATGGCTCGCCGCTTGGCAAAAACGCCTCAGTGAGCAAGGTCTCCCGGAAGCAGATGTAACTCGGCTCATGCGCCAGTACAACCCGGCCGTCATCCCGCGCAATCATCATGTCGAGTCAGCGATTCAAGCAGCCGAACGAGGTGACTTTGAACCGACGCATGCACTGCTCGACGTTCTTAGAAACCCGTATGATTATGAAGCGGACTATGGCCGCTACGTCTCATCCGGGCCGCCACGAATGGTTCCGTATCAAACGTATTGTGGCACGTGATCCATTCCGCTTGTGCGGGATGGATTTTTTTAGGAACCTTCTATAATCAATCGACGTATAGATGAGTATCAATCATTCAGGAGGGTCCTTATGCGTCTGCTTGCGTCACTCATCTCACTCGGGTTTGCCTGCCTTATCTCGCTCGAATTGTGGCAAGGTCCCTTTTATAGCGGCTGGGTTTGGTCCATGCCTGCGTTTTTCTTAATCGTTTCGTTCTTCCAGTTCATGAAACATGTGAACGAGCTTGAATGGGAGGAGACAAAATGAAGATGACTATTTTGCTCATGACGCTTATCGTCGTGTCCACGTCGTATCTCGTCTACAGTTTTTATTTGTCATTGATAGGTGAGTCGATTCAACCTCGAGTAACTGGACTTGCAATCGGCGTCCTGCTCACATCATCTTATTTCGTGACAACCGGTCGCCTTCCGTTTTGGACAGAACCGGAGGAAGTGGACGTATGAAGGTTCTTAATTCCATGTTGCTAGGATTCGGCAGCATCCTTTATGTCTTCTATGCTATTCATCTATTCCGCATTGGGCATCCTCAGCCGTTACTCCTCCATGCTATGATTGTTATTGTTTTATTTGGCATCATCTACGTTGGACGCAAACGAAACCCCGAACATCGATGACGATGCTCGGGGTTTCTCGTTGCTTATTTAAATCCCAAAATGAACTAAGTCCTTGCCTTCACGTTCGGCTTGAACGATGAGACGAGCTAAATCGCTCAACTCTTCTGAACGAGGAAACGCACGTGATTGCGTGATAATCTCATAAAACATCGACAACGATTCGTTTGGGATGATTGTAATTCCGTAATAGTCCAACCCGAGCTCAGTACGATGATACGAATGGAAATAGGTACGCATAATCGAACACGCCTCCATAAGCTCTTGGATAAAATCATCATCAACCTCAGTGTATCCACTATATTCTGGATTACGAATAGGCGTTTTCAAATTTCGATCCCATAAATCAAATTCGTGCACTGGCAAACGAGAACCCATCCTTTCTCCTGTTTTAATTTATTCTTTCATTGGAAAGTCTGCCGATGACGCCTCTGGTAACGAGTCCGAGAGGTCGAGCAACGTCTCTTCCGATACGTTCCCTGTCACGACAATCAGTCTCCCTTGGTCGAAGTAGTACAAGCCGTTCCCTACCGGTTGATTTAAGCGATACCGCTCATTCGAAACGTCTCGTCGGTCAATCACTTCTCCGTCGGTCACACTGAACGCATCGGTCGACAGAATCGTGATACGCTCCGTCTCATCATACAACGTCCACATCTCGACCGGGCGCTCCAGTTGATTCATCTCAAAGTGGGCGACAAAGAGCTCCGCCTCAGGCAATTCCAATCCGTGTCGGACTTTTTCAGCCGCCTTGGACACGGTGAGGTGTTGAATACCATGCAACATCCACTCCTCGCCCCGTGAATAGTTGAACACGCCGAACGAATCGTCGCGATCAGGCAACCGGATGGCGATGAGTCCAAGATTATCGAGGACCGTTTCGTAGAAAACACCCTCTTTCGAGGGTTGCTCGGACGTGCCATCCGTATATTGAAGTGTGTATTGGGCCGTGACCGCATCGACAAGTCGAACGGTCCCTTTCGGCACATCTTCAATCACGGAGCCGAACACGTCTTTCTCCTCCGATGGTGATTTGGTTGCTTCGTTGATTGTTACTTCGGATTCGGTTCGTTCAATCGGCGCAGGCGTTTCCGCCATACACCCGCTCAAACCGAACACAACAAGGCTGGCGATGACCAATCGTCGCTTCATATCTCATCCACCTTTATCGTATGTAATACCTAATTCTACCAAAAAAACCTTCTTCGGAGAAATTTTCTCCAAAGAAGGTCGATGCATTACTTACGCAACTCTTCCAAACGGGCGCGGACCGCGTCACGCTTGTCGAGGTAGTCTTTTTCTTTCGCTTTTTCTTCGTCGATGACGTGAGCCGGGGCCTTGCCAGTGAAGCCTGGGTTGCCGAGTTTCTTCTGTACGCGTTCGACTTCCTTCTCATACTTCGCCACTTCTTTTTCAAGACGGGCGATCTCTTCTTCGAAGTTGATGAGGTCGGCGAGTGGGATGAACAGTTCTGCTCCCGTCATGATGGCTGACATCGACTTGTCCGGCGCCGTCAAGCCACGAGCAATCTCAAGCTCGGTCGCGTTCGTGAACTTGCCGATCGTCGCCTCGTTCGCGCTCAAGTAGCCTTGTGTCGCCTCATCACTCGTTGAGATGAAGAGTTGAATCGGTTTCGACATCGGAGCGTTCACTTCCGAGCGGATGTTCCGGACCGAGCGGATGACGTTCATGACCGCCTCAAACGCTGGGACCGAGTCCGCGAAGTGGAGGTCGTCACGGCGTGTCGGGTAGCTCGCACGGACGATCGAGTCGCCTTCATGCGGCAAGTGCTGCCAAATTTCTTCTGTGAGGAACGGCATGAACGGGTGCATGAGACGCATGATCGAGTCGAGCGTATGCGCGAGCACGGAACGTGTCGTCGCTTTCGCCGCCTCGTCCTCACCGTAGAGCGTGAGTTTCGCCATCTCGATGTACCAGTTACAGAACTCTTCCCAGATGAAGTTGTACAAGTAGCGACCGGCTTCGCCGAACTCGTACTTGTCGACGAGACGCGTCACTTGGTCGACCGTGTCGTTCAAGCGCGTGAGAATCCATTTGTCAGCAAGCGTCTTCTCACCTGAGAGATCGATATCTTCGAACTTCATGCCGTCCATGTTCATGAGAGCGAAACGGCTCGCGTTCCAAATCTTGTTCGCGAAGTTCCAAGTCGATTCGATCTTCTCCCAATAGAAACGGAGGTCGTTTCCTGGTGTTGACCCTGTGAGGAGGAACCAGCGGAGCGAGTCGGCACCGTATTGGTCGATAACTTCCATCGGGTCGACACCGTTCCCGAGCGATTTCGACATCTTGCGGCCTTCCGAATCGCGGATGAGACCGTGGATAAGGACGTCGTTGAACGGTTGCTTCCCTGTGAACTCGAGCGATTGGAAAATCATACGCGATACCCAGAAGAAGATGATGTCGTAACCCGTGACGAGTGCACTCGTCGGGAAGTAACGGTTGAAGTCTTTCGCATCCGTGTCCGGCCAGCCCATCGTCGAGAACGGCCAGAGCGCTGACGAGAACCACGTGTCGAGCACGTCTTCGTCTTGCGTCCAGTTCTCGCTGTCCGCTGGTGCGTCTTTTCCTACATATACCTCGCCCGTCTCGTTATGGTACCAGGCCGGGATGCGGTGGCCCCACCAGAGTTGACGGCTGATACACCAGTCGCGGATGTTCTCCATCCAGCGGAGGTACGTGCCTTCGAACCGCTCCGGGACGAAGTTGACTTTCGTGTCGTCATGTCCTTGCGCTTCGAGCGCCGCTTTGGCGAGCGGCTCCATGTCGACGAACCACTGTTTCGAAAGATATGGCTCGATGACCGCGCCCGAACGTTCCGAGTGACCGACCGAGTGCGTGTGCGGCTCGATCTTGACGAGCGTGCCGTCCGCTTCTAAATCTTTCACGAGTTGCTTGCGGCATTCGAAGCGGTCGAGCCCTTCGTACTTGCCTGCGTTCTCGTTCATCTTGCCGCCTTCGTCCATGACGAGGACGCGCGGGAGTTCGTGACGGTTCCCAATCTCGAAGTCGTTCGGGTCGTGTGCCGGTGTGATCTTCACGCAGCCTGTACCGAACTCCATGTCGACGTAGTCGTCCGCGACGATTGGAATCTCACGGTTCATGACCGGGAGCATGATCGTCTTGCCGACGAGGTGCGCGTAACGCTCATCTTTCGGGTTGACGGCAACGGCCGTATCGCCGAGCATCGTCTCCGGACGCGTCGTCGCGATCTCGATGTGGCCCGAACCGTCCGCGAGCGGGTACTTCATGTGATAGAACGCGCCTTCGACTTCTTGATAGATGACTTCGATATCCGAGACGGCAGTCTTTTGCGCCGGGTCCCAGTTGACGATATACTCGCCACGGTAAATCAAGCCTTTCTCGTACAAGCGGACGAATACTTCCTGAACCGCTTTTGAGAGCCCTTCGTCGAGCGTGAAGCGCTCACGCGAGTAGTCGAGGCCGAGGCCAAGTTTTGACCACTGGGCACGGATCGTGTCCGCGTACTCGTCTTTCCACTCCCACGTCTTCTCGAGGAACTTCTCGCGACCGAGGTCGTAACGCATGATGCCGTCCTCACGGAGCTTTTGTTCGACTTTCGCTTGTGTCGCGATGCCGGCGTGGTCCATCCCTGGGAGCCAGAGGACGTCATAGCCTTGCATGCGCTTCAAGCGCGTCAATAAGTCTTGGAGCGTCGTGTCCCATGCGTGTCCGAGGTGAAGTTTTCCTGTCACGTTCGGTGGCGGGATGACGATTGTGTACGGCTCTTTCGAGTCGTCCTCGTCTGCTTTGAATACGTCGTTCTCTAACCAGTAGTCGTACCATTTCGCTTCCGTCGCACTCGGGTCGTACTTCGTCGGCATGGTGATTTCGTTTGTCTCGTTGGCCATATATAATGCCCCCTCTATAAAATGTAAACACAAAAACGGCTTCTTTCGTCCTATACGCTAAGGACGAAAGAAGCCGAATCTTCCGCGGTACCACCTTAGTTCGCCAAACACGTTGGCGCCCTCAAAATCGAATAACGGTCGATGGACCGGACCTCTCTACTCGCGTTCAAAAGGTCAGCTCCGAGGCGACTTCCGCACCATCCTTCGCGGCCTTGCACCTAACGGCCGCGTCTCTGGGAAAGGATGTTTGTTGCGTACTATTCCTCATCATAGCTTTTGTTCGTATCTGTTAAACAATTGTAGCGACAGAAGCGGGTTCCGTCAAGATTAGAGTGAAAACTCTTCTTGTAGCTCTTTGAACGTCGCTTCGACCGCTGCGAGCGTCTGCTCGATGTCCTCGTCCGTATGCACGGTCGAGAGGAACAAGCCTTCGAACTGTGACGGTGGCAAGAACACGCCGCGCGCCGCCATCTTCTGATAATACGAGCGGAACATCTCGAGGTTGGCCGATTTCGCCTTCTCGAAGTTCGTCACTTTCTCGTTCGTGAAGAAGAAGCCGAACATCGACCCGGCACGGTTCGTGTCGTGCGGGATGTTGTATGTCTCGCCCGCTTTCGTGAAGCCTTCGGCGAGACGATCCGCTTTGCGTTCGAACTCCGCATAATGTTCCGGTTTGAGTTGCGACAGCGTCGTGTAGCCGGCAATCATCGCGAGCGGGTTTCCTGAGAGCGTGCCCGCCTGGTAAATCGGTCCTTGCGGCGCAATTTGTTCCATGATCTCGCGTTTCCCGCCGTACGCGCCGACCGGAAGACCGCCGCCGATGACTTTCCCGAGACACGTCAAGTCCGGCGTCACACCGAAGTAGCCTTGGGCACAGTTGTAGCCGACACGGAAGCCGGTCATGACCTCGTCAAAGATGAGGAGCGCGCCGTTTTGCTCCGTGATCTCACGGAGTCCTTCGAGGAAACCAGGCTGCGGTGGCACGAAGCCCATATTGCCCGCAGCCGGCTCGACGATGACACCTGCGAGGTCATCGCCGTACTTCTCAAACGCGACGCGGACCGCTTCTAAGTCGTTATACGGCACCGTGAGCGTGTGGCTCGCGAGTTCTTTCGGCACGCCCGGTGAGTCCGGGAGGCCGAGCGTCGCGACACCCGATCCCGCCTTGATGAGGAGCGAGTCGCCGTGACCGTGGTAGCAGCCTTCGAACTTCAAGATTTTCGTCTTGCCCGTGTAACCGCGTGCGAGGCGAAGTGCCGCCATCGTCGCTTCCGTACCCGAGTTGACCATACGCACCATCTCGATCGATGGGACGCGGTCGATGACGAGTTCCGCCATCTTCGTCTCGAGCTCGGTCGGTGTCCCGAACGTCCAGCCCTTCTCGGCCTGCTCTTGGATCGCTTTCGTCACGACAGGGTCACGGTGACCGAGGATGAGCGGTCCCCAAGAGAGGACGTAGTCGATATATTCGTTGCCGTCGATGTCGTACACACGTGAGCCTTCACCGCGTTCGGCGAAGATTGGTGTCATCCCGACTGATTTATAGGCACGGACCGGGCTGTTTACCCCGCCCGGCATGAGCGGACGTGCTTGTTCAAATGCTGCTTCTGAGCGTGTTTGTTTGTAGGTCATGCGTAGTCTCCTTCCAAATAGCGACAGACGTCTTTTGCGAAATACGTGACGATGAGGTCCGCGCCGGCCCGTTTAAAGCCGACCATCGTCTCCATGACGATGCGTTGCTCATCGACCCAGTCGTTCAAGGCCGCCGCTTTGACCATGGCGTACTCTCCGCTCACGTTGTATGCCACGATAGGCATATCGAGCGAGTCGCGCATGTCACGGATGATGTCCATGAACGCGAGCGCCGGTTTGACGATCATGAAGTCGGCGCCTTGCTCGACGTCCGATTGTGACTCACGGAACGCCTCGCGGCGGTTGGCCGGGTCCATCTGATAGCCTTTCCGGTCACCTTCACCTGGTGCCGACTGGGCCGCGTCACGGAACGGTCCATAATACGCCGATGCGTACTTGACGCCGTAACTCATGATCGGGATATGACTGAATCCGTTTTGGTCGAGCCCTTCCCGAATCGATGCGACGAAGCCGTCCATCATCGAGCTCGGCGCGATGATGTCTGCACCCGCTTGCGCTTGCGTGATCGCCGTCTGCACGTGAAGCGGCAGTGACGCGTCGTTATCGACGTCCCCGTTCTTCACGATGCCGCAGTGGCCCGTTGACGTATATTCACAGAGACACGTGTCGGCGATGACCGTGAGTTCTGGCGCCCACGCTTTCACTTGACGGATCGCTTCTTGGACGATGCCGTGGTCATGATACGCTTCCGAACCTTCCGGGTCTTTATGCTCCGGTACGCCGAACAAGAGCACCGACTGAATACCGAGGTCGACGATCTCCTTGATTTCGTCCTCGAGCCGGTCGAGCGAGAAGTTGAAGACGCCGGGCATCGAACTGACCTCACGCTTAATATTTGTCCCTTCGATGATGAAGAGCGGGTAAATCAAATCTTCTTTCCGAACATGGTTTTCACGTACGAGTGCACGCATCGACTTCGATGAACGAAGGCGACGGTGACGGTCGAACTGGTTCATGAAAAATCCTCCCCTACACACTGTATTAATGCATCCATAGTATAACACTCAGGCACGCGGACCGGTAACGTCGACACTTCCCGGACGGCGCGCTCGGTCACTTCACCGATGGCGTACCACGTCCCGTCGAAACGGTCGAGGTACGGTGTGATCGCCCGAACGGCGGACGGGCTGAGGACGAGAAGTGCGTTGACGCGTTCGAGCGCCTCGACTTCCGCCTCGGTCAAGTCACGACCGACCGTCTCATAGACGACCCAGTCGACGACATGGTGAAGTTGTTTCATATGATCTGTGTTCGCCAAATCGCCCCGGGCGAACACGACGGTCTCGTCTGGTTTGACGACGTGGGCCAACTCGTGGAACAGCGCCTCGCCCGTATACGTCTCCGGCATGAGCGAGACGGTGAAGCCAACTCGTTCGAGCGCTTGTTTCGTCTTCTCGCCGACGGCGGCGACGCGGACGTCGCGCGGGACGTCCGTCAGCGCCGGTACGGCTGTCTGGCTCGTGACGACGAGCCAATCGAATGAACGGGTCGGTAGTGGCGCATCGGTCAATCTTGTCTCGATGAGCGGGACGTGATGAACGGAAAGACCGCTCGCCTCGAGCGTGGCCCGTTGCGAAGCGGTCAATCGTTTTGTCCCTGTGTACCAGACGTCACACATCGACCGAGGCGAGAATCTCGCGTCCGCCACGTCCAAGGAGTTCGTTCGCCACGTCTTGACCGAGTGCGATTTCATCCTTCGACGTCTTCGTCACGCGGAGCACTTCTTTCCCGTCGACCGAGGCGATGAGCCCGGTGAGCGTCACATCGTCCCCGTCGACCGTCGCGTAACCACCGACCGGCACGTGGCAGCTCCCTTCGATCGCCTTTAAGAACGTCCGCTCGGCCGTCGCCGCTTTCGCCGTCACGTCATCGTGTAACAGTTGTAAGACCGCCGTCACTTCAGCGTCGTCTTTCCGGCTCTCGATGGCGAGCACGCCTTGGCCGACGGCCGGGACCATCATGTCTGGGTCGAGCGCTTCGAAGTCGACACGGTCCGTCCACCCCATGCGCTCAAGCCCGGCTTTGGCGAGCAAGATGGCGTTGAAGTTTTCCGTCTCGAGTTTTTTTAGTCGTGTGTCGATGTTGCCTCGAATCCATTGAATCTCGAAGTCCGGGCGCGCCGCGAGCATTTGCGCGCCGCGACGGAGCGAGCTCGTCCCGATAATCGCACCTTCCGGGAGCGTCTCGAGCGTATGGCCGTTCTCACAGATGAGGACGTCACGCGCGTCGACGCGCTTTGGCATACAGCTGATGTAGAGCGCTTCCGGAAGTTCGGCCGGGACGTCTTTCATGCTGTGGACCGCAAAATCGATGTCACCGTCGAGCATCTGTTGTTGAATCTCTTTGACGAACAACCCTTTTCCGCCGACTTTGGATAACTGGACGTCGACGATTTGGTCACCTTTCGTCACGATCTCTTTAATCTCGAACTCGTTTTGTGCGCCAGCTTTCTTCAATTGCTCGATGACCCATTTCGTCTGTGTCATCGCGAGTTGGGAACGGCGTGAGCCGACAATGATTTTACGCATGATTGGTCTCCTTCATAGAAAAAGGCGACGAGATTCGCCGCCTGTTTGATTTTGTATTAGCGCATCAAAGCGCGTAGTGGTGCTTTAGCTGACATCGCTTCGGCTTCTTCCGTTTCCGGTTCGGCGTCAGGGATGTCGACATCGAGACCGAACGTCTCGACGAACTGGTTGATGCGTGTGTTCGCATCCGGCTGAGCGGCTGCGTCTTTAATATAGTCAATCGGTTCGCGAAGCATCTGGTTAATGATTGACTTCATATGCTTGCCAATGACCTTTTTGTCGCGATCCGATAAATGGTCGAGCTTACGCTCGAGGCTCTCCATCGTCTCCTTTTGAATCGTGAGCGCGCGGCCGCGCAACTCGTTCATGATCGGCACGACGCCGAGCGTGACGAGCCATGCCTGGAACTCGTGAATCGCAGCGTCAATCTTCACTTCAATCTTCTCGGCTTCGACGAGGCGGGCCGCCAAGTTCTTGTTGACGATGCCGTTCAAGTCGTCGACATCGAACAAGTGGACACCCGGAAGCGCACGTACCGCTGGATCGATATCTCGCGGTACGGCAATGTCAATCAACAAGAGCGGACGTTCACGGCGGAGCAGTTGCGCTGCCGCCACGTCATCATATTCGATGACGGCTTGCTTCGCGCCCGTCGAGCTGATTAAAATGTCCGCATCGAGCAGACCGCAGGCAATCTCACGAATCGAATGGGCCCGGCCTTTGAACTTGTCCGCGACCGCTTTCGCCTTGCTCTCGGTCCGGTTGAAGACGGCGATTTGTTTCGCCCCAGCCTCGAATAAGTTGAGCGTCGTCAACTCGCCCGTCTCGCCGGCACCGACGACGACGACTTGCTTGTCGTCGAGTGACGTATACATCTCTTGCGCGAGCGCGACCGCTGCCGAGCTTACCGATACCGACATTTCCCCAATTTGCGTCTCGGTATGAGCCCGTTTGGCGAGCGTGACAGCTTCTTTGAACAGTTTGTTAAACACTGTCCCCGTCGTGCCGTTCTCTTGGGCACGGAAGAAGCTCGACTTCACTTGCCCTAAAATCTGTGTTTCCCCAATAATCATCGAATCGAGTCCAGACGTGACGCGGAACAAGTGGCGAATCGCCTCTTCGCCTTCACGAATCGACAAGTATGGCGTGAACTGGTCCATCTCAAGGTCGAACCAGTTGGCCAAAAAACGTTTCGTGTAATAACGTCCCGTATGGAGCTGGTCGGTGACGACGTATAGCTCCGTCCGGTTACACGTAGACAAAATAACCGACTCGAAAATGCTCTTCTCTTCGCGAAGTGCAATCATCGCATCCACGATTTCTTGCTCCCCAAACGAGAACTGCTCCCGAATCGCGACAGGGGCTGTCTTGTTATTCAGTCCAACGACGACAATATGCATGTATCTCTTCCCCTCATCCAAAATCCACCGACGGTTGTCTTTTCTATTTCAATCTCTACCGTACATTATAACAGTTCTTATCTGGGAACTATAATCTTCTGTTTGATTTTCTTGAAATAAAATAAGAACTTTTTGTGACGAAAAAAAGTAGAAACGGACAACGAAGCCATTTCTACTTTTTTCGTCATTTCAACCCGGAAGGATCGGTGATAATCGCACTTTCCGATTTTTCTTCTTCGGCCTCCAAGTATTGCTTATGCTCCCGCAACTTATAGATGCGGACGATGTTTTGGACGACGACTTTCGCCACCGCATACGTCGGCACGGCGATGAGCATCCCGATGATGCCGGCGAGATTCCCCGCGACGAGCAACACGATGATGATCGTGAGCGGGTGCACTTTGAGGGATTTCCCTTGGATGAGCGGCGAGATGACGTTCGACTCGATCTGCTGTACGACGATGATGACGATGATGACCCAGACGGCCATAATCGGCTCTTGGATGAAAGCGACGACGACGGCCGGCGCGGCACCGAGGAACGGACCGACGTACGGGATAATGTTCGTGACCATCATGAAGAGGGCGAGCAGAATCGCGTAATCGACCCCCACGATCCAAAGCCCGATGAGCGACGTGATGCCGACGAAGAACGCGACGAGCAATTGTGCGTGCACATAGTTCTTCACCGTCGTGTGCATGTCGTTCAAGATTTTGCGCGTCTCGGTCTCATAGCTCTTCGGCAACCATTTGACGATCGAGTCCGGAAGACGCTTCCCGTCAAGGAGCATATAGATGAGCATGAACGGAATGACGACGATGGTGATGACGGCCGACGTGATGAAGCCGACGAGACGACCGACCGATGAGGCGACGTTGCCGAAGATGTCCCCTAGGTACGCCGTGATGTTGTTCGTGAACTCGGTGAACATGTCATCGTTCTCATTGACGAATCGTGACAAGAACTCGTTTTCCATGAGCGAGTCCCGAACGGCGAAGATTTGCACCTGCAACTCTTTCGCGATGCTCGGCAAGGCGTTCACGAGTGACGTCACTTGCTCGACGAGGAGCGGCCCGAGCACGCTGAAGACGATTGTGATGATGAGCAGGAGTGACGTCAAGGTAATGGCGACGGATACGCCGCGTTTCCCAGAGCGCTTCTCTAAATAGTCGACGATGCCGACGAGAAAATAAAAGAAAAGTCCTGCGATAATAAGCGGCACCGTGACGAGCGCTAAAATCACTTTTACCGGTTGAAACACGAATGAGATCTGTGTTCCGACCCAGATGACTAAGAAAATCGTCAGCGTCCAAAATAATGCGCGGTACCATTTGTTCCCAAACATAATATGCATCCTTCCACCTCGTTCAATATTCTCTTGTCCTAACAATATATGTAGACAATTATACGATAAATACCCGCTCCGGTAACCATGAAAACAAAAAAGACGAGGGAATCCCCTCGCCTCGTTCAGTCGTCTTCGCGTGTCAACAAGTCGTAAATCGCTTTCCACGCCTCGTCTTTTCCTTCGGCGGTTTCCGCTGAGAAGGCGACGAACCGGTCCGACGGGTCGAACTGAAGCTTGCGCTTGACGGCCGACTCGTGTTTTTGACGCTGGCTCTTCTTGATTTTATCGAGCTTCGTCGCGACGACGATGACCGGAATGTCGTAATGCTTCAAGAAGTTGTACATCGTCACATCGTCGCCGGTCGGCTCATGACGGATGTCGACTAAGAGCACGACACCACGGAGTGCCTGTTGCGTCGTCAAATATTGCTCCATCATGACGCCCCACTTCTCGCGTTCGGTCTTCGACACTTTCGCGTAGCCATAGCCCGGGACATCGACGAACATGATTTCGTCGTTGATGTTGAAGAAGTTGAGCGTCTGCGTCTTCCCAGGCTTTGATGACGTCCGCGCGAGCGCCTTACGCTGACAAATCTTGTTGATGAACGACGACTTCCCGACGTTCGAGCGTCCGGCGAGCGCCACTTCTGGCAATTCATGTACCGGGTAATGGTCAGGCGCGACGGCGCTCGTGATAAATTCTGCTTTAGTGATTTTCATTAGTTTCCTCCAAATGCTACGTCTAGTACTTGATCGAGCGTCGTCACAGGCACGAACGTCAGTTTCTCACGGACCGTGTCTTGAATGTCGTCGATGTCGCGCTCGTTGTCGTGCGGAATCACGATGGTCGTGAGTCCGGCCCGATGTGCGGCGAGCGCCTTTTCTTTCAATCCGCCAATTGGCAACACACGGCCCCGGAGCGTAATTTCTCCGGTCATGCCGATGTCACGGCGGACTTTCTTGCCGGTCAGTGCCGAGATGAGCGCGGTCGCGATCGTGATGCCGGCCGATGGACCGTCTTTCGGGACGGCACCTTCCGGGACGTGGATATGCACGTCTTGGCGCTCATAGAACGTTGGGTCGATGCCGAACCGCTCGGCGTTGGCACGGACGTAACTATACGCCGTCTGTGCCGATTCTTGCATGACGTCGCCGAGTTTACCCGTCAACTGGAGCTTGCCCTTGCCTGGTGCGAGCGCCACTTCAATCGTGAGCGTATCGCCCCCGAACGCCGTGTACGCGAGGCCCGTGACGGCTCCAATCGAGTCTTCCGTCTCACCTTTCCCGTAGCGATACTTCGGTTTCCCGAGATAGTCACTCAGTTTCTTCAACGAGATCGTGACGCGTTTTTTCTCGCCGATGGCAATCTGTTTCGCTGCTTTCCGGCAGAGCGAACCGATGACGCGTTCTAGGTTCCGGACACCGGCCTCACGCGTGTAGCGACGGACGACCTCATAGAGCGCGTCCTCTTTAATCGTCAGCTGGCTTTTTTTCAACCCGTGCTCTTTATATTGTTTCGGAATCAAGTGGCGCTTCGCAATCTCGACTTTCTCGAGCTCGGTGTAGCCCCCGATTTGAATGAGTTCCATCCGGTCAAGGAGTGGTGCTGGGATTTGCGACACGTCGTTCGCCGTCGCGATAAAGAGGACGTTCGACAAGTCGAACGGCTCCTCGATATAGTGGTCCGAGAACGAGACGTTCTGTTCTGGGTCGAGCACTTCAAGCATCGCTGACGCCGGGTCACCCCGGAAGTCGGACGCCATCTTGTCAATCTCATCGAGCAAGAACACCGGGTTCTTGCTTTCGGCTTGCTTCAAGCCACGAATGATTCGACCCGGCATCGCGCCGATATATGTCCGGCGGTGACCGCGAATCTCGGCCTCATCCCGCACCCCGCCGAGCGAGACACGGACGAAATGCCGTTCGAGCGCCGAAGCGATCGAGCGGGCGAGCGACGTCTTCCCGACCCCGGGAGGTCCAGATAAACAGAGAATCGGGCCACGGAGCGAGTTCGTCAATTGGCGGACGGCCAAGTACTCGAGGATGCGGTCTTTCACCGACTCGAGCCCGTAATGGTCGTCGTCTAAGACGTCGGCCGCGTGTTTGACGTCGAGTTTGTCTTCCGTTTCCATGCCCCACGGGAGCGAGACGACCCAGTCGAGATAGTTGCGAATGACGGCATACTCTGGCGAGGTCGCCGGTACGACGTTCAACCGCTCGGCTTCGCGCATGACGTTCTTCCGTGTCGTCTCAGGCAAGTCGAGCGCCTCGAGCTTCTCACGGAGACGGTTCGGTTCTGAGTCTTGCGACTGGTCACCGAGTTCTTGTTGAATCGTCTTCATCTGCTCACGTAAATAGTACTCTTTTTGCGCCTGCTCGATCGTCTTCTTCGTCCGTTCACGCAACTCTTGCTCGAGCTCAATGATCTCGACTTCATGCGTCATGATCTCGAGCAGTTCGAGCCCGCGCTTCACGGCGTCCGGCTCTTCGAGCATCGCTTGGCGGAGGTCGACATCGATGTCGAGCTTCGAAGCGATGTAGTCGGTGAGCGACTCGAGCCGCTCATACATCTCGAAACGGCGCCGTTCGTCCGGCGACAACCCTTTAATCGACCCGACGAGTTTGCCGAACTGTTCTTTCAACAACCGGACGAGTGCCGTCCGTTCGACTTCTTCGCCTTCGACGAGTTCGAGCGGCTCGACGTCGGCGAACCAGCCTTCCTTCGTCTCATCAATCGCATTGATTTTGACGCGTTCTTTCCCGACGAGGCGGACCCGTACCGTCTCGTTCGACAACTCGCTCATCTTGGCGATGTGGACGCGCGTCCCGATCGCATATAAATCTTCCTGCTCAGGTGATTCTTTGCCTGTCTCTTTTTGGGTCACGACAATCAAATCTGTCTCGTGTTCCTTTGCGGCAAGGAGTGCCCGTAAGGAGAGCGGACGACCGACATCGATCGTCACTCCGATCAGCGGATAGACCACGACTCCACGCAAAGGAAGGATTGGTAATTGTTCCATTACAACGCCTCCTGTGCAAAAAGGCCCAAAACTCGGATGTGCCGAGTGTTTGAGCCTTTTACGTTAAAAGTTATGCTGTCTCTTTGTTGTCGCCCGTCTGTTCGACAGTGCCATCGCGGAGGACGTATTTCGGACCGGCAAGACCCGTAATCGTTTCATCCGTGATGATGACTTTCTCGATATCGTCGCGCGATGGGACGGTGAACATCACATCGAGCATCATTTCTTCGATAATCGAGCGGAGACCGCGTGCGCCAGTCTTACGTTTAATCGCAAGTTTGGCAATTTCAATCAACGCCTCGTCTGTGAACGTGAGTTCGACGTCGTCGAGTTCGAGCATTTTCTCGTACTGACGAACGAGGGCGTTCTTCGGCTTCGTCAAAATCTCGACGAGCGCTTCTTCGTCAAGCGTCGTGAGCGTCGCCATGACCGGTAAACGACCGATGAATTCAGGAATCAACCCGAACTTCTGAAGGTCTTCCGGAAGCGCACGGGCGAGCAAGTCTTCTTGCGTCAACTCGCGGTTCTCTTGGTCGTTCCCAAAACCGATGACTTTCTTCCCGATGCGGCGTTTGACGACCGCTTCGATGCCGGCGAACGCGCCGCCGACGATGAACAAGATGTTCGTCGTATCGATTTGGATGAACTCTTGATGCGGATGCTTGCGACCACCTTGTGGCGGGACACTCGCGACCGTACCTTCCAAGATTTTAAGAAGTGCCTGCTGAACGCCTTCACCCGATACGTCACGCGTGATCGATGGGTTTTCCGACTTGCGGGCAATCTTATCGATTTCATCGATATAGATGATGCCCTTCTCAGCCTTTTCGACGTCGTAGTCGGCCGATTGAATCAACTTGAGCAAGATATTCTCGACGTCTTCCCCGACGTAACCTGCCTCTGTCAAGCTCGTCGCGTCCGCGATTGCGAACGGGACGTTCAAGACGCGTGCCATCGTCTGAGCGAGAAGCGTCTTACCACTACCAGTCGGTCCGATCATCACGATGTTCGACTTCGAAAGTTCGACATCGTCCGAACGGCCGCCGGCGTTGATGCGTTTATAGTGGTTGTAGACAGCTACCGAAAGCGCACGTTTGGCGCGGTCTTGACCAATGACATACTCATCAAGGATGTTGCGAATCTCTTGTGGTTTCGGGATGTCTTTGAATTCGACTTCTTCCTCCACACCGAGCTCTTCCTCGACGATTTCATTGCACAGTTCGATACATTCGTCACAAATGTATACGCCAGGACCGGCGACTAATTTACGGACTTGTTCTTGCGATTTTCCGCAAAACGAGCACTTGAGTTGCCCCTTTTCCTCGTTAAATTTGAACATTCGGTACACCCCTTCTGAATGGAAATGGATGTAAGTGCGATAAATCGCCTATTTGTATTTTCCGGTGCGACTTGCACCGTGAAAAGACATTTACATCTCTGCGTTGCAATAATTGTAGCATGAACAAATCACTTCATCAAAGATTAACACATGCAAAGTGTCGTGACGAAAAAAGGACGACTGCGCGGCAGCCGTCCTTTCGATCCGATTACTTCGCTTTCCCGTTTTCAACGAGGATGTCAATCGCTTTACGGAACTTGAGGTCACCTTTAAGTGTCTCGATTCCGCCTTGTGGCGCGAGCATCGTGCGGAGTTGGTCTGGTGCGATGTTGTAGAGCTTAGACATTTCTTCGAGCTCTTTTTCAGCATCTTCGTCAGACACTTCGATTGCTTCTTTCTCAGCGATGGCTTTCAAGACGAGACGAGCTTTTACGCGCTCTTCTGCTTGCTCTTTCATTTCTTCGCGCATTGCGTCTTCAGAAGTTCCTGTGAGTTCGAAGTACATGTTGAGGTCGATGCCTTGTGAAGATACACGCGTACCGAACTCTTGAACCATGCGGTCTACTTCTTGCTCGACGAGAACTGCAGGTACGTCGATTGTCGCGTTTGCAGTCGCTTGTTCAACGAGCTGGTCGCGCATCGTGCCGTCTGCTTCTTGCTTCTTGCCAGCTTCTAAACGCTCACGGATTTTCGCTTTCAACTCGTCGAGTGAAGATACTGACTCGTCGATGTCTTTTGCGAACTCGTCGTCGAGCTCAGGTACTTGCTTCGCTTTCACTTCGTGAAGCTTGACTTTGAATGTCGCTGGTTTACCCGCCAAGTTGTCAGCGTGGTACTCTTCAGGGAATGTTACTTCAACGTCTTTTTCTTCACCAGCTGTCATGCCGACCATTTGCTCTTCGAAGCCAGGGATGAATTGGCCTGATCCGATTTCAAGCGTGTAGTTCTCAGCTGTGCCACCTTCGAACTGCTCGCCATCAGCGAAACCTGCGAAATCAAAGACAGCTGTATCGCCGTTTTCGATTGCGCCTTCTTTAACAGCAAGCTCAGCGCCTTGCTGTTGAAGCGCGTCAAGTTCTGCTGTGACTTCTTCGTCAGTGACTGTTGTTTCAACAGCTTCGTACTCGAGACCTTTGTACTCGCCAAGCTCAGCTTCAGGCTCAACAACGAACGTTACTTTGAACGTTACAGGCTTGCCTTTTTCGAGCGTGCCGTCTACATCGATATTTTCGAGTGCGATTGGTTCGAAACCAGCTTCTTCGACTGCAGATTGAACCGTGTCACGGTAGAGGATGTCGAGTGCGTCTTGGTAGAGTGCCTCTTCCCCATACATTTTGTTGAACATTGGGCGTGGCAATTTCCCTTTACGGAAGCCAGGCACGTTCAATGATTTGACGACGTCTTTGAATGCTGCGTCGACTGCTTTATCAAAAGCTTCTGCAGGTGCTTCGTACGTGAGTACGCCTTGGCTACCTGATGTTTTTTCCCATTTTGCTGTCATGCTAAGTCCCTCCAACAATTCGTTTATACGTACAAGAATGTACAACAATCCGTATTATAGCATAAATCCGACACGAGCACACAACGATTTAGTCGAGGAGTGACCGTGTGAACGAGGCGTCCGCCTCAAGTATTTCCCCGGCAAGACCGTTCGCTTCCATCGCGTTCAACATCGCCCGTTTCGCCTCGACGATGGCCGGTTCAAGCTCATCGGCGAGATGGGGCACGAACGGGTAATGGACGTAACAATAGTTCGTCGACAGCTGCGTCGCGATCTCGTCCCCATAAAACCGTTTTTGCAAATCACCATACGTGAAGCCCCATTCGCGCGCGAACGTGCTCGCCTCGGTACGGTCATACACGTATCGTTCCCCACGGTCGGTCCATTCAATCGTCTCAAGTTCCGCGATCGCCCGCTCGAGCACCATCACTTTAATCACTTTCGGCCGGTCCGCGAGGAGGTATGCCTTCAACACGTTATCAAGCACGTCGTCGATATTGAAATGAACGTGTGCGAGCATCTCGATCTGCTCGGCCGTGCTCCCTTGATGGAGCGTCCGCTTCAACTTCGCGATCGCCGCCGGGAACTCCGTCAGTTTCAACACTTGAAGCACTTGATACGCCTGCGTGTTGACGTTGTCGCCGTCTTGGACACTCAAATATTTTTCAATCCAATGGGCCGCCTCGAACGGTTGATCGCGCATGATGTAATATTGGGCGATTTGAAGGCCGCACGTCTCCGGCCGTTCCGACGTCTCCATCTGCGTCGTGACGAGCTCTTCGAGTCGTTCGAGCGTCTCCGGCTCGTCCGGACGTTCCATCAGACATTGAAAGATTTCCATGAACAAGTAGACGTCACCGCTTAACTGTTCATACCATTCCCATAGAATCGGTTCGATGCGTTGCCGCTCCCCGGCCATGTCGGCTTCTTTCACCATCTTTTGAAGTCGTGTCCAGTTCCCCGGAAACGGATACTGCTGGTTTTGATCCATCTCCCCACACCCTTTCTTCCACTCTTCTCCATCTTCCTTAGGATCGAGTGGAATGTCAAATCATTCCCATGAAAAACGAAAAAAGAGACAGCCCCCGTGGAGGCTATCTCTATTTTAAATGGAAGTGTCCCAAGAGGGATTCGAACCCCCGACCGACGCCTTAGCTTACCACCATGGCTTTCGCCACCAACGTGTGTTGTTTGTAGTCTGGACTATATCTTCACCGTTTCAGGTGCGACACGTGTAGTCTCTACGGAACCTCACGAACGAAAACGTTCCTTCACTAGCTCTACCTCTGCAACATGTACAGTCCTTCGAACCAGCTCGACCTTCGGAAAGGTACAAGTTTCCTCGGTATTACCATCAGCATGATCTGTTAAGGCTTCACCGATATAGTGTCGTCCACTTCATAGGTTCTTGTTTCCCTATAAAGGCTCCTATTTGTCTTGAAGGGCGTTGCTCTATCCAGCTGAGCTATTGGGACATTGACAAGAAAACTATAATAGAAAAATGGTTTGCTGTCAATTCCTTCTTTTCATTCCGTCACAGCTTTCCGCTCACGTCGAGGTCCGGTACAGCCGAGCCGTCTTCCGATTGATAGAACCGGACCGAGGCCGCTCCGTTCTCAAGGTCAAGGAGCGCATACGTCTTCTCACTGCGACCGCGCGGCATCCGAATCGAACCCGGGTTGATGTATACAATCCCGTCCTCAATCAACGCCCCGGCGACGTGGGAGTGGCCGAACAAGACGACGTTCGCCCCGACCTCCTCGGCCCGGTAACGCAATCGGTTCAAGTCATACTTCACGTCATGGTGATGACCGTGGACGATGAGAATCGTCCCGGCCGGCGTCGCCTCGACGCGTTCGAGCGGAAGGTCGCCACCGAAATCGCAGTTGCCGCGTACGGTCCGATACGGGAGCAAGTGCTCATCGACGAGTGCGAGCTGCGAGTCCCCACAATGGAACGCGTCATCAATCTCTTGTTCGTGCCGGTTGAAGATGCTCAATAGTTCTTCTGTCAATCCGTGACTATCACTGACGATTAGAAAACGCATACGGCTCACCCTTCCATGAACGAAATGATTTCTGCCTCCAACTTCCGTAACGCTTGTCCGCGGTGACTGACCGCCGCCTTCTCGTCCCGCTCGAGTTCCGCCGCCGTCTTATGGAGCGACGGGACGATGAAGAGCGGGTCGTACCCGAAACCGTTCTCGCCATGCGGTGCATAGCCGATCGTCCCTTCGAGCGTCCCGCGTACCGTCAACGTCTCGCCCGACGGTTTCGCTAGGCAAAGGGCACAGACGAAGCGAGCCGTACGATCGGTCGCCCCGTTCAATTTCTCTAACAACAGTGCGTTGTTGGCCGCATCGGATTTCTCCGGTCCGGCGAAGCGGGCCGAGTAAATCCCCGGTGCCCCGTCGAGCGCATCGACTTCAAGTCCTGAATCGTCCGCGAGGACCGCCTGTCCGAAATAACGTGCCGCTTCCGTCGCCTTCAGTTCAGCGTTCGCTTCGAACGTCGTCCCGGTCTCGTCCGTCTCCGGCGCGTCGGGGTAGTCTAAGAGCGACTCGACCTCGAACCCGAGCGGCATCAACATCGCCTCCAACTCTTTCACTTTTCCTGGGTTATGTGTTGCCACAATCAACTTCATGTCGTTTCCTCCATCTGTTCTCCGACGTACCACCATGAGGCGCCGAGGGCGGCTTCTGCCGTTTTGAACAGCTGCTCAATCCCGCCTTGTGCGAGTTGAAGCAGCTCGTTCATCTCTTGTAGGGTGAACGTCGCTTCTTCACCGGTGCCTTGCACTTCGACGAAGCGTCCGCTCGCCGTCATGACGACGTTCATATCGACCTCGGCCGCTGCATCCTCTTCATAGTCCAAGTCGAGCACGAGCGCATCGGTCCGTCCGACCGAGATGGCGGCGACGCCTTCCTTGATCGGCGTGTCCGTCAGTTTCCCTTGGCGGATGAGCGCGTCGACCGCGAGGACGAGCGCACAAAATCCGCCCGTGATGGAAGCGGTCCGCGTCCCGCCGTCGGCTTGGATGACGTCGCAGTCAATCCAAATCGTGCGTTCCCCGAGCCGTTCCAAATCGACGACCGAACGGAGGCTACGGCCGATGAGCCGCTGGATTTCCATCGTCCGCCCTGACTGTTTGCCGCGCACGACTTCCCGGACGGTCCGGTCTCCCGTCGCCCGAGGCAACATCGCATACTCGGCGTTGATCCACCCTTGTCTCTTGCCGCGCAAGAAATTCGGGACACGCTCTTCGACCGTCGCCGTACAGATGACTTTCGTGTCCCCGATTGAGATGAGGACCGAGCCTTCGGCGTGCTTATTGACGTGCGGGATGATTTCGACGTCACGCAATTCATCATATTTTCGTTCACTACGCATTGAGGGACACCTCTACTTTCTCCGCCGTGACGGATAGACCGAGCCATTCGGTCGCGAGCCGGTTGAACATGTCGACGTCCCCCGTCGCATAAAACTGATGCGTCGGGACCGTATCGAGGTCGTTCTCGAGTTCTTGGAAATCGAGGATGGCCGCCACTTCGAGCGCCGTCTCGTCACCAGACGAGATGAGGTGCACGTCCGGCCCGACGACGTCTTGAATGACGGGCGCGAGGAGCGGGTAGTGCGTGCAACCGAGGATGAGCGTATCCATCTCGGACGGCTGGAGCGGACGAAGCGTCTCTTCGACGATCGTTCGGACGCGCTCCCCCTCGAGCTCGCCCGCTTCGACGAGCGGGACGAACGGCGGACAGGCGAGCGAATAGACGTCGACCTCGCCCGCCACGTGACGGAGGGCCGTCTCGTACGAGTTGCTTTCGACCGTCATCTTCGTTCCGATGACGCCGATATGTTTATTGCGCGTGCCTTTGACGGCGGCCCGGGCACCCGGGTCGATGACACCGATGACCGGGATATGGAGACGTTTACGCGCTTCCTTCAAGACGACGGCCGTCGCCGTGTTGCAGGCGATGACGATCATCTTCACGTTCTTGCTGAGCAGGAACTCAATCAGTTCCCATGTATAGGCTTCAATCTCGTCGTGCGGGCGCGGGCCGTACGGGCACCGCTCCGTGTCGCCGATGTAGATGATTTCTTCTTTCGGTAGTTGGCGCATCAATTCTTTGACTACGGTCAAGCCGCCAACACCTGAATCGAGTACTCCAATCGCTCGTTTCATGTGATCACTTCCATTCCCATCTATCTTACCAAAAAAGCCGTTCCGGCAAAAGAAACGGTCATGTGACAAACAAAAAAGACGAGGTAGCCGATTGGCCGCCTCGTCCGTTGCCCGAATTACTGAGCAAGACCTTCGCTTGTGAGCATGTCAGAAAGCGTGTTAACCGCTTCTTCTGCATCGTCACCAGCTGCAGTGATTTTGATTGTCGAATCTTTCGCGATTCCGAGTGAAAGTACACCCATGATCGACTTAAGGTTTACCGTTTTACCGTTGTACTCAAGGTTGATATCTGATTGGAACTTAGAAGCTGTGTTAACCAACTGTGTAGCTGGACGAGCGTGAATTCCTGAATCTGCAACGACTGTGAACGTTTTTTCCATGACGTGATAGTCTCCCTTCAAATTTCAATTCTACAGGCGGACCTGCAAAATAATTGTTTGTGAACTCATTATCAAATGATAGCGGATTCTCAAAAATTCTGCAAGCGGTTTTTATATTCTGGAGTCCATTCGACCGGACGACCGGATTTCGACAAGTGCACGAGGCTCGTGCGCCCCGCGAACATGAGCTGTTCTCCATCATATGCCCCGTAATGAATATCACATGAAGTGTTTCCGACCGTCAAGACATTGGCATATACCTTGATCGATTGGCGCGGCATTACTTGGCGGACGTAATCGCACTGCGCGTCCGCCACGACGACGAACCCATCTTTCAATGAAAAACCTGTCGCCTCAAGCAACTCGATTCGCGCATCTTCGAAATAGATGAACGGAATCGTGTTATTCATGTGACCGTACGGGTCGCACTCCGAGAATCGGACTTTGACGTCTAGTGCGACCCCTGCTCTGACACGTGTTTCCCAATCGGCTTCGCGGAAGTATTTCGTCATCCGCTCCCCTTACGCCTCGACCGCAGAGCCGGTACGGCCCTTGTCGCTACCGAAGAACGATTTGAACGAGTGAAGCGTCGTCTGGCGGTTCATCGCGGCGATTGACGTCGTGAGCGGGATGCCTTTCGGGCAAACTTCGACACAGTTTTGTGCGTTCCCGCACTGCATGATGCCGCCGTCTTCCATGAGCGCCTCGAGACGTTCTTCCGCGTGGAAGGCGCCGGTCGGGTGCGAGTTGAAGAGGCGGACTTGCGAGATGGCGGCCGGACCGATGAAGTTCGTCTTATCGTTGACGTTCGGGCACGCCTCGAGGCAGACACCGCACGTCATACATTTCGACAACTCATACGCCCATTGACGCTTGTTCTCTGGCATCCGCGGTCCTGGACCGAGGTCGTACGTGCCATCGATTGGGACCCATGCCTTCACTTTTTTCAACGCGTCAAACATGCGCTGACGGTCGACTTGAAGGTCACGGACGACCGGGAACGTCTTCATCGGTGATAAACGGATCGGTTGCTCGAGCTTATCGACGAGTGCCGTACACGATTGGCGCGGTTTCCCGTTGATGATCATCGAGCAGGCGCCACATACTTCCTCAAGACAGTTCATGTCCCAGTTGATTGGCGTCGTCTTTTGGCCTTCGGCGTTCACCGGGTTCCGGCGAATCTCCATGAGCGCCGAGATGACGTTCATGTTCGGTCGGTAAGGTACCGTGAACTCTTCTGTATACGTCGGTTGATCCGGTCCATCTTGGCGTTCGATGATGAAGCGGATGTCTTTTTGGTCTGATTGCATTGGCGTCGTCATTTCGTCTTCGCCCCTTTCTTCGAGTAATCCCGTTTACGCGGCGGGATTAACGAAACGTCGATCTCTTCATACGAGATATCGACTTCCCCATTGTCATAGCGTGCCATCGTCGTCTTCATGAACTGCTCGTCATTCCGTTCCGGGAAGTCCGGCTTGTAATGGGCCCCACGGCTCTCGTCCCGCTTCAAAGCGCCGAGTGTGATGACGCGCGCGAGATCGAGCATGTGGTCGAGCTGTCGGATGAACGAGGCACCTTGGTTGCTCCAGCGGGCCGTATCGGTCGCGGAGATGTTATTGAAGCGTGCACGGAGTTCTTGAATCTTTTGGTCCGTCGCGATGAGCTTGTCGTTATAGCGGACGACCGTGACGTTGTCCGTCATGAGCTCACCGAGTTCACGGTGAATCTGATACGCGTTTTCCGTACCGTCCATCGCGAGGATGTTGTTGAAGCGTTCAATCTCTTCGCGCTCGTTGAAGTTGAAGAGGGCTTCCGGTACGCTCTCGGTCGCTTGGTCGAGGCCACGCATGTAGCTGACCGCTGCCGGACCGGCTTCCATCCCGCCGTATACGGCCGAAAGAAGCGAGTTCGCGCCGAGACGGTTCGCACCGTGCATCGAGTAGTCGCATTCCCCTGCCGCGAACAGTCCAGGGATGTTCGTCATCTGGTCGTAATCGACCCAGAGTCCGCCCATCGAGTAGTGGACGGCCGGGAAGATTTTCATCGGCACTTTCCGTGGGTCGTCGCCGACGAACTTCTCATAAATCTCGAGGATGCCGCCGAGCTTAATGTCGAGCTCTTTCGAGTCTTTGTGCGACAAGTCGAGGTACACCATGTTCTCGCCGTTGACGCCGAGCTTCTGGTTGACGCAGACGTCAAAGATCTCACGCGTCGCGATGTCACGCGGCACGAGGTTTCCGTAGGCCGGATACTTCTCTTCAAGGAAGTACCAAGGCTTCCCGTCTTTATACGTCCAGACACGTCCACCTTCACCGCGCGCCGACTCACTCATGAGACGAAGCTTGTCGTCCCCTGGAATCGCCGTCGGGTGGATTTGGATGAACTCGCCGTTCGCATAGACCGCGCCTTGACGATACACCGCCCCGGCCGCTTGCCCGGTGTTGATGACCGAGTTCGTCGATTTGCCGAAGATAACACCCGGGCCGCCTGTCGCGAGGATGACCGCATCCGACGGGAACGCTTTAATCTCCATCGAACGAAGATCTTGACAGACCGCACCGCGGCAGACGCCCGCCTCGTCGATGATGGCCCGGAGGAACTCCCAGCCTTCATACTTCTCGACGAGCCCTTGCGCCTCATAGCGACGAACCTGCTCGTCTAGTGCATACAAGAGCTGTTGCCCCGTCGTCGCACCGGCATACGCCGTGCGGTGGTGGAGCGTGCCGCCGAAGCGACGGAAGTCAAGAAGACCTTCCGGCGTCCGGTTGAACATGACGCCCATCCGGTCGAACATGTGGATGATTTTCGGTGCCGCTTCTGCCATCTTTTGGACAGGCGGTTGGTTGGCAAGGAAGTCGCCCCCATAAACCGTGTCATCGAAGTGTTGCCAAGGAGAATCCCCTTCCCCTTTCGTGTTGACGGCCCCGTTGATGCCGCCCTGTGCACAAACCGAATGTGAACGCTTGACCGGTACAAGCGAGAATAATTTAACCGGAACACCCATCTCAGCCGACTTGATCGTCGCCATGAGTCCAGCCAGACCGCCACCGATGACGATCAAACTTTGATTTGCCATGTAAAATTCCCCCTATTACAAGATGCCGGCGAACGTCAAGATTGAACGAAGTCCGACAAAAGATAGTGCCAAGAACACGGCACCTGACACGTAGCTCATGAAACGTTGCGAGCGCGGTGACTGTGTGATGCCCCACGTGATTGCAAACGACCAAAGTCCGTTCGCAAAGTGGAACGTAGCCGAGAGAATCCCGACTATGTAGAAGATGAGCATGAGCGGGTTGTCGACGATGTTTTGCATCATCTCCGCGTTGACCTCGACGCCGCGCATCTTCGCCAAGCGCGTTTCCCAAACGTGCCACGCGATGAAGATGACGAGGAAGACGCCTGTGAAGCGTTGTAGAATATACATCCAGTTGCGGGCGTATGAGTATCGGTTCGAGTTGATCGACCCGAGGAACGCATAATAGACGCCGTACACACCGTGGAAAATCATCGGCAAGGCGATGATCGTCACTTCAAGGAAGTATAAATACGGTAAGCTCTCCATGAATTTTGCTGCCTTGTTGAACGACTCCACCCCATCGACGATATAGTAGTTGACCGACAAGTGAACGATCAAAAACAAGCCGATTGGGATGACCCCAAGTAGCGAATGGACTTTACGACTGAAATAGTCACGACGCGTTGCCATTCTAGTTCCCCCTTTGTCCGAGCACTTGGCTCGTTTTGTAAATAAAAGCGTTTTCAAATCTAAATATAGCTTTCTGACTCCTATTCTACTCTTGTGAAAATTGTATGACAAGACAACCGGACGGATTTCCGGCACATTCTTTTCGAAAAATCCCGGTGACCAAATCCCAATTCGTCGTTATAATGGTATAGAGAGATTGGAGTGATGGAAGAAGATGGAAACTATGAGCCAACCCACTTTCGCGATTGAATTGTTGCGCGATTATGTGTTGACAGACTTGCTTGGTGAAGACTACGGCCAAGTCATCTATTGGGCCGGCAAACGGGTCGCCCGAAAGTTCCCGGTTATGCCAGAAGATGAGCTCGTCGCATTTTTCGAGGAAGCCGGATGGGGGCAATTGACGCTTGTGAAAGAAAAAGGAAGTAAGTTCTCGTTCGAACTCGTTCCGCCTCCTTCGACACAGCAAAAAGCGACCGGTTATTATCAGCTCGAGGCGGGCTTTTTAGCCGAACAGATCGCCGGGCGTCTCCAATGTGTCGCTGAAGGCTTCGCCGAGCCGGCACGCCAAACCGTCCACATCACCGTCCAATTAGACCGAAAAGATTCGTACGAATGACGAAGAGCCGATGCGATTTTCCGCATCGGCTCTTTCTTATTCATCGGTCTCCTCATGCACATGCTCGAGCACTTTCTCTGCCAACTTCTCCGGCAGTCCCGCTTCTTTTAACTGTTCGAGTGAGGCGAGGCGAATCTGTTTCATCGACCCGAAATGTCGAATCAATTGTTGGCGCCGTTTAGGCCCGACCCCCGGAATATCGTCGAGCACCGATTTCGTCATCTTTTTCGTCCGCAGGCTGCGGTGGAACGTGATGGCGAAACGGTGGACCTCGTCTTGCATCCGCTGCAACAGATAGAACGCGCTCGAGCGCGAGTTCAGTTCGACGATGCCGCCACCCTCCCCGAACAAGAGTTGGCTCGTCCGGTGTCGGTCGTCTTTTTTAAGCGAACCGACCGGTAAGTCGAGTCCGAACTCGTTCTGGAGCACATCGAGGGCGGCGTTCAACTGTCCGATGCCCCCATCAATCAACAGCAAGTCCGGCAAGCGCTTCTCCTCGGTCAACAGCCGACGGAACCGACGGCGGACGACTTCGCGCATCGTCTCGTAGTCATCCGGCCCTTGGACGGTGCGAATCTTGTACTTCCGGTACTCTTTCTTGAGCGGCTTGCCGTCCTCGAAGACGACGAGCGCCGAGACGGCGTCGCTTCCTTGGATGTTGGCGTTGTCGATGATGTCGACGCGCGACAAGTTCGGGATGCCAATCGCCTCACCGAGCTCGCGCATCGCCAGGAGCGTCCGCTCTTCGTCGCGGGCGAGCAACTCGAACTTCTCGTTCAACGCGATTTCCGCGTTCTTCGTCGCCAAGGCGAGCAGTTGCCGTTTCGCTCCCCGTTTCGGCTGCATCACTTTCGTGCCGATCGCATCAACCAACAAGTCGACGCGGACGATTTCAGGGACGAGCACTTCTTTTGGCACGACGTTCTGTTCGTAGAACTGGACGATGAAACTCTCGAGCTCTTCGGACGGTTCCCCGTGGAGCGGGAAGAGGGAGACGTCACGCTCAATCATCTTGCCGCCACGCATATAGAACACTTGGACACACATCCAGCCCCGGTCGAGCGTGTAGCCGAACACGTCGCGCGCGGTCGGGTCGGCCGTAATCATATTCTGTTTGTTCATAATCGATTCGACGGCCCGGATTTGGTCACGGAGCTCGGCGGCACGCTCGAACTGCATCTCCTCGGCGGCCTTGCCCATATCGACCTCGAGCTTGGCGAGCGTCTCGGCCGTCTCCCCGTTCAAGAACCGGCGAATCTCTTGGACGATCGCTTTCTGGTCGTCCGTATCGACGGCGAGCTCACACGGCCCGAGGCATTGTCCGATATGGTAATACAGGCAAAGTTTGCGCGGCATCGGCTGACACTTCCGGAGCGGGTACAGCTTGTCGAGAAGACGCTTCGTCTCGTTCGCGGCATAGGCGTTCGGATACGGGCCGAAATAATAGCCGCCGTCCTTCTTCAACTTCCGTGTCGTCAGTAGGCGCGGGTACGGCTCGTTCGTGATTTTGATGTACGGGTATGTCTTATCGTCTTTCAACCGGATGTTGTATTTCGGGTCGTGCTTTTTGATGAGCGTCATCTCGAGCAGGAGCGCCTCGAGTTCGCTTGCCGTGACGATGTATTCAAAGTCGCGAATCTCAGCGACGAGACGCATCGTCTTGATGTCGTGCGCCCCCGTGAAGTAGGAACGGACCCGGTTCTTCAAGTTCTTCGCTTTCCCGACGTAGATGACCTCGCCGTACTCGTTCTTATGCAAGTAACAGCCGGGGTCGTCCGGGAGGAGCGCCAATTTATGTTTAATGTGGTCAGTTTGACTCAAGTTCGGTCACCTCAGTTTAGCTTCCTCGAGGACGGGAAAAATATGGTGAAGTCTTCGAGGGAGGGAATGGTTATGAAACGGTATGACGTCATCATTATTGGGAGCGGCTCGGCCGCGAGCCAAGCGGCAAATATTTTACGTGACGCCGGTAAAGAGATTGCCATCGTCGAGAATTGGACGTTCGGCGGGACGTGCCCGCAACGCGGCTGCGACCCGAAAAAGATGCTCGCGGAAGGCGCGGAACTCGTAGCCCGGGTCGACCAGATGAAGACGCTCGGCGTCAACGGTGAGATCACACTCGACTGGGCGACGTTCAAGCGTCGCGTCGATGAATATCGTTTCGCGGTCCCGACGACGAAGACGCACAACTGGAGAGAGCACGGCATCGATTTATTCGAAGGCGAACCCCACTTCATCGATGAGGACTCAATTGTCATCAACGGACATGAGATTTCGGCTCATCATTTTATCATCGCGACCGGTCTCATTCCCCGCCCGCTCGACATCCCGGGCGGGGAGCACGCCATCACGAGCGACGATGTTTTCGACCTCGCGTCGTTGCCTGCGCACGTGAGTATCGTCGGGGCCGGTTATATCGCGTTCGAGTTCGCCCATATTCTGCGGCGGTTCGGTTGCGACGTCACGCTACTCGTCCGCTCACGCGCCTTAAAGGCGTTCGACCGGAACGTCGTGAAGCGGCTCATCGATGAGACCGAGCGCATCGGGATTGACGTCCGTTATGGTGTCGATCCGAGCGCGCTCGACGGGGACGTATTGACGTTGTCTGATGACTCTACCCTTCACGGGCTCGTCCTTAACGCGTCGGGCCGCATCCCGAGCATCGAGCGGCTCCATCTCGAGGCGGCCGGCGTCAGAGCCGACCACGACGGGATTCGCGTCAACGCCTATTTGCAGACATCGAACCCGAACATCTACGCCGCCGGGGACGTCAGCGCGAGCGACAACCCGCCGCTCACACCGTTCGCCGGGCAAGAAGGACGGATCGCCGCCTTGAACCTCTTGCGAGGAAACACCCGCCCGTTTCCGGAGCGGCCGGCGCCGACGGTCGTGTTCACATCGCCGCCGATCGCCAAGGTCGGTCTGACGGTCGAGGAGGCGAAAGCGAACGGAATCGATTTCGAATTCAAAGACATCGACTTGTCCCACTTTTTGACGTATGAACGCATCCATGACGAGACGGCGTTCTCGCGCGTCCTGCTCAGCCGTGACGGCCATGTACTCGGCGCCCACTTAATTGGCCAGCACGCGCCGGAACTGATTAACCTGTTCTCTTTCATTATACAGAACAACATGACCCATCAACACGTCAAACACTTGCAGTTCGCCTATCCGACGTCAGCGTCCGACTTGAGCTTCTTACTATGAGACCACGTAAAAAAGACTCGCCGCGGCGAGTCTTAAATCGGTTGACGAATCCATTCGCACATCGCGACCTGATTCGTCTTTTTTTGTAAACACATCAAAGCGTCCTGTCCCCTGCAGGAGAGCAATCCAACGGAGACCCAGCAGTGACGTTAGTCGCGATGCGGCTCCGGGATTGCCTGCGGAAAGCATGGGCGCCGGAAGGACGAGCGCTTCGATCGATGTTCGCCAACAAGCAAAAGACTCGCCGCGGCGAGTCTTTTCGTTATTCCAATCCTTTGTCCTTGTCTTCCTTCAATGCGTCTTGGAGTGAGTCCTTCCAGAGCGGCACGCCTTTCGTATGCGCCGCCCGGGCAATCAAATGTCCGCCGACGGGAGCCGTCAACAAGACGAAGAACAACCCGAGCAAGAGCCGTGCATCGAAGACGCGTTGGTCGACCCAGACGTGGAGCACGGCCGCGAACAAGACGAACATGACACCGAGCGTCGCCGACTTCGACGCCGCGTGTGTACGCGAGTAGATGTCAGGCAGACGGAGAAGGCCGATCGCCGCGACGACCGTGAAGAACACCCCGATGACCGTGAAGACGCCGGTCAAAATATCAAAGATCATTGTCGCGGTCATGATGGATGATGGCTCCTCTCTCTAGGTATTTCGAAAATGCTACCGTCCCGATGAAAGCAAGGATACTCAGTAAGAGGATAACCTCGAAGAACATCGTCGTGTCGAGCAAAATCGACAATAACGCGACGACCGAGATGAGCGCGATCCCGATCGAGTCGAGGGCGATGACGCGATCCGGCGTCGTCGGCCCTTTCACGACCCGATACAGCATGAACAACATCGCGATGACAAGGATGGCGAGTGAGATGTAGATTAAGATGTCTAACCAATGCATCATTCCGTCGCCTCCTTAATGCTAGATTCAAAGTTTTCGTAAATGTCTCGTTTGAGTGCCTCTTTATCCGGCATATGGAGCGCATGGATATAGAGGATCTTACTATCTTGCGACACTTGGACGACGAGCGTCCCTGGCGTCAATGAGATGAGCATCGACAACAGGCTGATCTTCCAGCCCGATTTGAGCGACGTCTCGTACCGGAAAATCCCGGGTTGAATCTCGAGCTTCGGACTGAGGACGAGGCGCAACACCTCGAAGTTCGCCATGACGAGCTCACGTGAGAAGATGAGGAGTAGCTTAAACAGCTTAATCACTCGCATGAAATAAAAGTTTGTCCCTGTTTCACGGAAGAAGCGGCGCATCATGAAGATGACGAGCAATCCGAGAATATATCCAATCAGGAACCCATACGTCGTGAACGATCCCGTGAGGAACATCCAGATGAACGCCAAGAAAAAGTTAATCAATATTTGATAGGCCATCTTATAGTCACTCCTTTAACACGGCATCGATATAAAGTTCTGGTTGCGTGAGCGGTTCGATTGCCTGGGTAATATACGGATGCATCAACTCAGCACCGAACCCATAGGCGACCGCCACAGCGAGCAAGAGGCAGACCGGGACGAGCAGACGACTTGCGTAAGGGACGAGTGGGCCGTCATACGTGCCGCGCTCTTCGCCCCAAAATCCGTTCAAGAAAATCTTGATGACCGAGAAGAGGACGAACAAGCTCGAGACGAGGACGAGAATCGGACCGAACAAGTCCCCTTCTCCGACCCCACCTTGGATGATGAGAAGCTTCCCGAAGAAGCCACTGAGCGGTGGGATTCCGGCGAGCGAGAGCGCCGCGATGAAGAACGTCCAACCGAACAGTGGGAAGCGGGTGATGAGCCCGCCCATGCCTCGGAGCTGCCCGGACCTCGTGATACCGATCATCATCCCGACGAGCATGAATAAGACGGCTTTAATCATCATGTCGTGAATCAAGTAGTAGAGCGCCCCTTCGAGCGACGTCTGCGTGTTGACCGCGATTCCGTACAAGATGACCCCGACGGCAATCATGATGTTATAGATGATGATGAGCTTGACGTCGTTATAGGCGATCGCCCCGACCATCCCGGTCACGATTGTGAGCACGGCGAGGACGATGAGGAACGTCTGTAAGAACGTCCCGTTCACGTCAAACAGGAGCGTATACGTCCGAAGAATCGAGTAGACCCCGACTTTCGTCAAAAGTGCTCCGAACAACGCGAGAATCGGCGTCGGTGCGACGACGTACGATCCCGGTAACCAGTAGTGAAGTGGCACGAGCGCCCCTTTCAACCCAAAGACGATGATGAACAACACCCCGATGACCGAGATGACGTTCGGATTGTCGACGAGCGGAATCTTTTGGGCAAGGTCGGCCAAACTGAGCGTCCCGACGGCACCGTATAAATACGCGACCGCCATGACGAACAGGGCCGAGGCGAGGACGTTGACGAGCAAGTATTTAATCGACTCGCGCAACTGCACGCCCTTGCCGCCGAGGACGATCAAGACGTAAGACGAGATCAAGAACACTTCAAAGAAGACGAACAAGTTAAAAATATCGCCAGTCGTGAAGGCGCCGTTTACCCCGACGAGCAAGAACAGCATCGCCACGTATAAGTAGTTCTCTTCATACGCCGTCGAAAAGTAATGGACAGCGAACCAGACGATGAAGAACGTGAGGAGCGTCGACGTCGTGACGAGGAGCGCAGACAACATGTCCGAGACGAGCGTGATCGAGAACGGCGCCGGCCAGTTCCCGAGGTTGAGGGTCATGATGCCCTCGTTCGAGACCGTGTGCACCAACAAGAGCGACACGAGCAACGTGATAAAGATCGATCCAAGTGCCAGTCCGCGCTGCAGACGCACGTTCTTTGGCAGGAACATCATGATGATCGCCGCGAGCGCCGGGATGACAATCGGAAACACAGGTAAGTTAATCATTCGATTCCGTTCCTTTCATTTCCTCCATATTATCCGTGTTCAGCTCTTGGTAGGCGCGGTAGGCGAGCACCAAGAAGAACGCGGTCACCCCGAAACTGATGACGATCGCCGTCAAGACGAGCGCTTGCGGTAACGGGTCGGTATAGTCGGTCACACCGTCGACGAGGACAGGTGCGGCCCCTGTCTTCAGTCCTGACATCGTCAAGACGAGCAAGTGGGCGGCGTGACTGAACAGTGACGTGCCGATGATGATGCGTAACAAACTCTTTGAGAGAATCATATAGACTGCACACATCGTCAAGACACCGATAATGATGCTAACGAAGATTTCCATTATTCACTCTCTCCAATCGTTTGAATGATCGTCATCGTGACGCCGATGACGACGAAGTAGACGCCGAGGTCGAAGGCAATCGCCGTATGGAGCGTCTCTTCACCAAGGAGCGGCAAGTAGAACTTGTCATAGGCGTGCGTGAAGAACGGCAAGTCGAAGAAGACAGAATGCATCGCCGTCAACACCGCGATGAGTGCCCCGAGCGCCGTCAGACGGCGATAATCGAACGGGAGCACCGTCGCGAGCGTCTTCGAGTCGAAGGCGAGGAGGAGCAGCACGAGTGCCGCTGCCGTCATCAATCCCCCGATGAATCCACCGCCCGGCGAGTAGTGACCCGAAAAGAACAAGTGAATCGAGAAGACGATGATGATGAAGAAGATGATCACCGCGGCCGTCTGCAAAATGACGTCATTGACGCGTTTATCACTTTTTGGCTTCATGTCCATGTTCACCTTCTCCTTTCGTACGTTGTGCTGTCGTTCTGAACTTGATCATCGTGTAAATCCCGAGACCGGCGACCGCGAGGACGATAATCTCGAACAATGTATCAAAGCCACGGAAGTCGACGAGGACGACGTTGACCATGTTCTTCCCGGCAGCCAATTCATAGACGTTTTCTTTATAGTATTCCGAGATCGAGCTGAGCGACTTGTTCGACAGCGTCATGAAGCTGAGCATCATGACCGTCACACCGACAAGGACCGACACGATCGCATTGCCGACTTTAAAGCGCATCCGCACTTCTTTCTTGCTGATTTCCGGCATGTGGTAGAACACGAGCAGGAAGAGCGCGACCGAAACCGTCTCGATGACGAGCTGTGTGAGCGCGAGGTCCGGCGCTTCGAAGAAGACGAAGAAGAGCGCGACACCATAGCCGACGACACCGAGCAAGATGATTGCCGGGAGACGCGAACGCATGAACAGAATCGCGAACGCGCTCAAGACGACGACCGCACCGAGCACATACTCATATGGCGCAATCTCGGCCATCTCGTCGAACGAGAAGTTGAACATCTCATACCACCACATCGAGAACAAGAGCATCCCCGACATGAAGACGAAGATGTAAATTAAATACGAGCGAATGAAGCCCGTCATGTAGTTGTCTTTGAAGCGGTACGCCGCCTTGTTCGACCAGACGAGCGAACCGTCGTACATTCCGTTGAGCGTCAAGCGGTACGGCACACGGTTGTAGATGCCCATCCATTTGTTGAGCGTGAAGAAGAGCACCGTCCCGAGCGCGACAATCCCGATTGTCATGAGCAACTCAGGCGTGATCCCGTGCCAGAAATACAAATCGACTTCGACTGCCTGTCCGCCTTCGACGAGCGACGGGTAAATCGATTCGACAGCCGGACGGATGAGCGTGTTCGATAACACGTTCGGGATGAAGCCGAGCACGACGACGAGCACGGCGAGAATCGCTGGTGGGATGAGCATCCCGATTGGCGCCTCGTGCGGCTGTTTCGGCAACTTGTCGAACTGGGCTTTGCCCATGAACGTCCGCGTGAAGATGATCAAGCTATAGACGAACGTGAACACGCTCGCGATGAACGCGACGACCGGGATGAGCAGGCCGATCGTGTCGAGCGCGAAGAAGTCGGCCGAGAACACTTTCGTCGTCGCCTTCAAGAACATCTCTTTACTGAGGAAGCCGTTGAACGGCGGTAGACCGGCCATCGACAACGAACCGATGACGGCGATCGTGAACGTGATCGGCATGACGGTCATCAAGCCGCCGAGCTTACGAATGTCACGCGTCCCGGTCTCGTGGTCGACGATTCCGACCATCATGAAGAGCGAGCCTTTGAACGTCGCGTGGTTAATCAAATGGAAGATCGCGGCAATCGTCGCGACCATGAAGATGTTGTCATCGACCCCGTCATAATGAAGCGCCGCAGCCCCAAGACCAAGGAGCGACATGATGAGACCGAGCTGACTGACGGTCGAATACGCGAGAATCCCTTTCAAATCGGTCTGTTTGACCGCATTGAACGACCCCCAGAAGAGGGTGAACGTCCCGAACGAGACGATGATCCATAGCCAGAGCGACGACTCTTGGAACACCGGACTCATCCGCGCGACCAAATAGAGCCCCGCCTTGACCATCGTCGCCGAGTGGAGGTATGCACTGACCGGAGTCGGTGCCTCCATCGCATCCGGTAACCAGATGTGGAACGGGAACTGCGCCGACTTCGTGAACGCCCCGAGCAAGATGAGAATCATCGCCGGGATGAAGAACGGGCTATCGACGATGACCGCTTGGTTCGCGACCATCTCTCGAATGCTGAACGAGCCGACCATCGACTCGAGGAGGACGATTCCCCCAAGCATCGACAGACCCCCAAACACGGTGATGAGCATCGATTTTTGCGCCCCGTAACGGGAACGCTCTTTCTCGTACCAGTAGCCGATCAAGAGGAACGACGAAATCGACGTCAACTCCCAGAACATGTACATGACGACCATGTTGTCGGACAAGACGACCCCGAGCATCGCCCCCATGAAGAGGAGCAAGTACACGTAAAAGTGGCCGAGAGATTCTTTGTCTTTATTCAAGTAATAAATCGAATACAAGACAACAAGCGCACCGATCCCCGTGATCAGGAGCGCGAACAAGAGGCCGAGCCCATCGACGTACGCCGTGAAGTTGATGCCGAGCGACGGCATCCAGCGGACCGTCTCCGTGACGACACCCCCATCACTCGTGATACCGATGTATCGGAAGAAGTACACGAATAGAAGCGTAGGGACGATTAATACGAACCACCCCGTATGTATTCGCTTCACTGCCCGAAACAGAAACGGGATAAACGGTGCCGCGAGGAGCGGCAATAAAATAGCGAGATGTAACACCGACAAGAAAATTCCTCCTTCGAACAGAGTCGTACAAGCGATATAGCGTGCCCAAACTAAAAGTAGGGTCATCTGACTACATCACGTCTCTACATGAGTATAGCGCAATTTTTCCGTTCTTAGCCATGATTAAAACTTCCCTGTTTCTTCACAAATTCAAACTATTTCTAAACTTTTAAATATGAAGGAACGCGTCGGAAAATGTAAAAAAAATCTCATAGTTCGTCTGTCGGGTGACATACAAAAAACAACCGACCGGAGATCCGATCGGCTGTTTTGGACATTATTGTGCTGTCGCGATGAACTCTTTCAACGCTTCTTTTGGTTGGAAGCCCATTGTCTTCGAGACAGGTTGACCGTCTTTGAACATCATGAGCGTCGGGATGCTTTGGATTTGGAAAGCGCCCGCGACTTCTGGGTTCTCATCCACGTCGAGTTTGACGATTTGGACTTGGTCGCCCATCTCTTGATCGAGCTCCTCAAGAACCGGTGCGATCATACGACACGGTCCACACCATGCTGCCCAAAAATCAACGAGGACGACGCCCTCTTGCACATCTTGTTCAAACGATTGAGTCGTTGCGTGTTTAATAGCCATTTGGTAAATACCTCCCCAATAAGATGTGAGAATCCACTCAGGAACCCTCATGCATTTCATGTTCAGAGTATACCACGGAGGGTAAGTTTCCCCAAACGTTCTGCACTTTAGCTACTGACGAGGTGCTTGCGGAACTCTTCTGTCAACAACGGGACGACGTCGAACAAGTCGCCGACGATGCCATAATCCGCCACCGTGAAGATGTTCGCCTCCGGGTCTTTGTTGATGGCGACGATCACTTTGGCGTTGCTCATGCCGGCCAAGTGCTGGATTGCCCCGGAAATACCGCACGCGATGTACAGGTCTGGCGTGACGACTTTCCCGGTCTGACCGATTTGGAGAGCGTAATCACAATAGTCAGCGTCACATGCTCCACGTGAAGCACCGACCGCCCCACCGAGCAGTTCCGCGAGTTCTTCGAGCGGCTTGAAGCCGTCCTCGCTCTTGACGCCACGGCCACCGGCGACGATGACTTTCGCCTCGGCGAGGTCGACTTTGCCGGTCGCTTTGCGGACGACTTCTTTGACGATCATCGCGAGGTCTTTCAGTTCGACGCTCGGTGTCTCGACCGATGCGCTCGCACCAGCCGTACGTGGTAACGCATCGATGTTGTTCGGTCGAATCGTGAAGAACATGACCGAGTCTTTGAACTTCACTTTCTCGAACGCTTTCCCTGAATAGATTGGACGGACGAACTCGGCGTCTTTACCAGATCCTTCGATCGAGACGACGTCACTGATGAGACCGGCGTCAAGACGGGCCGCGAGTTTCGGTGCGATGTCTTTGCCGAGCGCGGTATGGCCGAGGACGATTAAATCCGGTGACTCTTGCTCGATGAGCTGTCGGAGCACTTGCCCGTAACCGTCCGGCGTGTAATGTTTGAGACGCTCGTCTTCGACGACGAGGACACGTCCGGCGCCATATTCCCCGAGTTCGTTCGCAAGTGCTTTGACGTCTTCCCCGATGACGACAGCCGTCACGTCATCCGTCAATTGTTTCGCCGCAGCGATGGCTTCAAATGATACGTTCCGTAACGCGCCTTCACGCGCCTCTGCGAGTACTAAAGCTTTCATATGTGTGTCCCCCTTAAATGACTTTTGCTTCCGTGCGAAGTAATTGGACGAGCTCGCTCACTTGTGACGCCGTGTCCCCTTCAAGGATGCGTCCGGCTTTCTTCTCTTCCGGCAAGAACCGTTCAATCGTCTCGATTTTCGCTTCAATCTCATCTTCATCGAGGTCGATGTCCGAGAGGTCGAGCTCTTCGAGCGGCTTCTTCTTCGCCTTCATGATTCCTGGAAGGCTCGGGTAGCGTGGCTCGTTCAATCCTTGCTGCGCTGTGACGAGAAGCGGGAGCGCCACTTCAATCACTTCCGTGTCCCCTTCGACGTCACGCGTGACCGTCGCTGTCGTCCCGTCAATTTGAAGCTCGGTGATTGTCGTCACATAGTTCATGTCGAGCAGTTCCGCCACACGTGGGGCGACTTGACCGCTACCACCGTCGATGGCGACGTTCCCCGCAAAGATCAGGTCCGGCGCTTGTTCTTTCAAATACGTCGCGAGCACCTTCGAGATCGTCACATGGTCCGCGTCCTCGACGTCGTCCTCGATTGAGATGCGGACCGCCTTGTCCGCTCCCATCGCGAGGGCCGTGCGTAACTCTTTATCCGCATCGTCCGGACCGACCGTCACGACCGTGACTTCTCCCCCGAGATCGTCACGTTTGCGAATGGCTTCTTCGACCGCATATTCATCGTATGGGTTGATGATGAACTCGGCACCGTCTTCTTGAATTTCCCCGTTCTCGAGCTGAATCGCTTCCTCCGTATCGAACGTCCGTTTCAGCAATACAAAAATATTCATCGTAGTTCCCCCTTTAAGTTGTTCGCACCATCACTCATGAATCAGCATTCATTTTTTGGGCCAATGAGAGGGCTTACGGTTAAGCAAGCCCTTTTTTCAACATATGGTGTACTTTCGGCAGCGTCGACATCAAGTCGTACTTGAAGCCGCTCGCCATCCAACTCGTGACCACTTCATCGATCGTACCGAAAATCATCTGCCGCGCGAGCCGATAGTCGAGCTGTTTGTCGAACTCACCCGTCTCGATTCCGTGTGCGACGACCGCATCGATCAAGTTCAAATATGGTTTCAACACATCGCTAATCTTTTGACGCAATGCCAAGTTCGACTGCCGGAGCTCGATTTGCGTGACGACGGCGAGGTCGTAATCGGCCGACAGCTGTTTCAGATGTGACTCAATCAAGCGGCAAAGCTTGTCGGCGGCTGTCGCCTCTCGTTCAATCTGTTGCTTCGAATAGTCGATGAACAGCCCCATCTTCGTCTCGAACAACTCGATTAAGAGATGTTCTTTGTTCTTAAAGTACAGATAAATCGTCCCATCGGCGACACCCGCCTCTTTGGCGATGGCCGTCACTTTCGCACCGTGATACCCGTGGTCCGCAATCACTTTCACTGCCGCATCGATAATGCGGTCACTCTTTGATCCATTCTTTGTCATAAACCCCAAGCTCCTTACCGCTACTGAAAAATGAATGATGGTTCATTCATTTATTATTCTATCACGTGTGAAGGCCGTGTCAACTGCTTTGTTTCACTTGTTTCGCCTTCTCTTCATCGACGAGGACACGACGCAAAATCTTACCGACGAACGTCTTCGGCAACTCTTCGCGGAACTCGTACAGTTTCGGCACCTTATAGGCAGCAAGCTTCTCGCGGCAATGCTTGTCGAGCTCTTCTTCCGTCACGTCGACGCCGTCGCGCTTGACGATGAACGCCTTGACCGTCTCCCCGCGATACGGGTCCGGAACGCCGATACAGACCGCTTCTTTGACGGCCGGATGCTCATAGAGCACTTCCTCGATTTCACGCGGATAGACGTTGAAGCCACCGGCGATAATCATGTCTTTCTTCCGATCGACGATATAGAAGAACCCGTCCTCACCCATGTAACCGAGGTCGCCCGTCGCCAGCCATCCGTCTTTCAAGACGGTCGCCGTCTCTTCCGGCTTCTGCCAGTAGCCTTTCATCACTTGCGGACCGTGGAGCAAGACTTCACCAATCTCTCCGATTTCGGCCGGCGTCTCGCCGTCTGCCTTTACAATTTTAGCAGAAGTGTCCGACAGCGGCGCACCAATCGAGCCGACGATGCGCTTATCCCACAAGAAGTTCGCATGCGTCACCGGTGACGTCTCCGACAATCCGTACCCTTCGACGATCCGTCCGCCCGTGATTTTCTCGAACTGTTCTTGCACCTCGACCGGGAGCGGGGCCGAACCCGAGATACAGGCCTCGATGGACGATAGGTCATATTTCGACAGTTTCGGGTCGTTCAGGATGCCGACATACATCGTCGGTGCACCCGGGAAGAAGTGCGGTTTTTTCTTGTTGATCGTCTTCAGGACGTCGGTCACGTCGAAGCGCGGGACAAGGACGAGCTCATAGCCGTTCGCCACCCCGAAGTTTAGGCAGCACGTCATGCCGTAGACGTGGAAGAACGGGACGACGCTCAAGACGCGCTTCTCGTCCCCGCGGTTATATTTATAGAAGAAGTTCGAAATCTGATCGACGTTCGCCGACAAGTTGAAGTGCGTCAACATGACACCTTTCGGAAGACCGGTCGTCCCACCCGTATATTGCAAGACGGCGACATCTTCTTTCGGATCGACTTCAATCGGCTTCACCGGTCCAAAGTTTTTAAAGTCTTTGAACAAGACCGATCCTGTCGTGTCGATGACGATATTGTTTTCGCGCTTCACTTTAATCGGGTAGAGCTTGTTCTTTGGGAATGGGAGGTAATCGGCGATGCTCGTCGTAATAATCGTCTGGATATCCGTCTTCTCTTTGACGCGGAGCGATTTCGGATAGAGGAGGTCGAGCGTGATGACAATCTTGGCGCCCGAGTCGGTGATCAAATTTTCGAGCTCGTGCTCGGTATAGAGCGGGTTCGTCTGGACGACCGTGCCTCCGGCGTACAAGACGGCGTAGAACGAGATGACGTATTGCGGGCAGTTGGGAAGCATCAGGCTGACGCGGTCCCCTTTCTGCAGTCCCTTCGACTGCAACATCGTCGCGAGACGGTGCGCTGCATCGTCGATTTGGGCGTAGGTCAGCTCTTTTCCGATGAACGAGACGGCCTTCCGGTCCGGGAAATCTTTCGCGGCGCGGCTGAGCGCTTCATAAAGCGGCTTCACCTCATAGTCAATCGTCTCGGGCATGTCGGCTGGGTAATCTTGTAACCATGGTTTGTTCATCGCTTTTCCTCCTTGGAATGAATGATGGTTCAGTTAATTCCATTATATGACGAAGAAAACGCTTTCATCTACCCTTTACCCGATACTTTTCAGAAAATATCGAAAAAACGTGATTGGATGATGAAATCCAATCACGTTCAAATGCGTTTGAAGTAGTCTTCCGTCTGCGCCTCGTTACCGATTTTCTCATCGAGGCGAAGCACCAAGTCTTTCTCCCATTTGATTGTTGAGAAATCGATGCCGAGCCACGCCTCCATCTCCGGCCGTGAGAACGCGTACGTCCGGTTCGGGAAGGCGAAGCGGACGATTTCGGCGTTCTTGACGAGCGTGAAGTACGTCGCGGCGTTCCGGATGGCGAGCCGCTCTTGTTCAATCCGTTCGAGCTCCGGATCGTCATAGCGCACGGTCAGACCGTACGGACGCTTCTTCGTCTGCAGCTCGATCGACTTGTAACAGTCATGCATCGGCAAGTTTTGGGCAATCCCGATGACGGCGCTATTGTCGCCAACGTATGAACCTTTGTATTGGAACGGATTCGGGCGATCTGTCGACGAATCCGCACAACCCGTTAAGACGAGGAGCAGGGCGAGCAATAGACTGAACCGTTTCATCGGAATGCCTCCTTATGATTTGAGCTGCAAGTTGAAGCGGTAAAGCAGACGTCTCGCGAGTAAGTGCGCGAGGAAGCCGCCGATCAAGAAGCCAATAATATACAGCGTCACACTCGTCGGGTACGAGAATGCCGAGAAAATGATGCCCCCGAGCATGGCGAAACAAATGACCATCACGACATGGACGAGCCAGAGCCAGCCTGTGAACATGAAGAAGCGGCCGTTGTTCTCCTGCGGGGCCCGGTTGAACGTGAGAAGACCGAGCGCGAACGTCAACCCAATGAAGAGAAGTGAACTGAATATCCCGACTGTCGAAAAGTCACGCCACACCGAGTTGTCGGTAAACAAGTTATACGTGTCGACATTTGCGATGTTCACAAGCGGTGACACGATGCGCATCGGAAGGCTTTCCATTGCTGCCGAGTACCAGTCGTACGAGACATATCCTGCAGTCGCTTGAATCGACCCGTACACCAATGACAAAATTCCAACCGGGAACAAGAAAGCAACAATCGACCAGAGCACTTGAGAAATTGCTTCGCCTCCGAACGAGCCCATCCAAAGCGACAACGTGAAGACAGAAATACCGACCAAGATGACAAAACCGAGGACAGCAAGCACTTTCAACGTCTGCCCTTCAATCAAGAACGCATAGCGTGACGTGTGAATCACGACGAGCATGATTGCCCCGCCAATCAGTGATGAGAGGATGATGCCACTGACGCCGATCAACCATTTTGATATGTACAGCTGGTTGCGGCTGAATGGGAGTGACATCGAAAAGTCGGACATTTGGCTGTTGCGCTCACTGCCAATCAAGACGGACGCCATTAAAAATCCGAACACGACGTAGAGGAAGAAGACCGTCTCGAGCGGTAAGAGCGACCCTAAGTCACCAATCCAATAGCCAGCCCCGGCTGTCGTATTGAAAAAGTCTTCCGTCGTGAGTGTGGTGATGTCGTTCGGTGTCCCTTCCTGATACTGCGAAGGGTTATTTTGAATATCTTGGATCTGTTCATCATAAAACTGCATCTCATTGAACACTGGAATCGTATAGGCGAGAATCCCGAGCCCGATGAGTAAGATCCATAAGAGCGACACTTGTTTCCAATCTTTTTTTAGTAGCACGTTAGACAACATTCGCCTCACCTCCTAATTGGACGCGGAACACATCTTCTAGTGACATCGGAATCTCTTCGACGAGCATCGGCTTGTAGCTGTCGACGAACGCCTCGAGCTCATCCGACCGCTCCCGGGCCATGAACAAGACGACACGCCCGGTCACGCTTAAAATTTCGATGTCTTTTCGTTCGAGCAGCGCGACCGGCACCTCGTCTTGGAAGACGACTTGCCACTTCACGCTCAAGGCACGCGCCTCTTCGAGCGTCATGACGGCTTTGACCCGTCCCTTTTCAATCATGATGACACGGTCGGCGATTCGCTCGAGCTCGTGCAACTGGTGACTCGAGACGATGATCGAGCAATCACGCTGCTCGATTTGCGCGATCATGAGCTTCAAGACGTCCGCTTTGGCGACAACATCGAGTCCGTCGGTCGGTTCATCGAGAAGATAGTACTTCGCCTGGACAGCGAACGCGAGCGACAGCGTCACCATCGCCTTCTGTCCTTTCGAGAGCTGGCGAATCTTCTTGTTGTCGATGTTGTAGCGCGTGAGCGTCTCACGGAACGTCGAGCGGTTGAACGACGGATAGATCGACTCGTATAAGGCAGCTGCTTCGTTCACCGTGTAATGTTTGAGCGCGTCGGCCGAGTCGGGCACGAAGATGACGTCCCGTTTCAATTCCGGCGTGTTGAAGATACTCGTCTTCCCATATAAGACATCGCCTGCGTCCGGTCGGATGATGCCGACCACCGTCCGGAGGAGCGTCGTCTTGCCGGCCCCGTTCCGTCCGACGAGCGCGACGATCTCGCCGCGATGGACCGTGAAGTCGACCCCGTCGAGCACGGTCTGTCGATCAATTTTCTTCGTTAGTTGCTGGACTGTCAGCATGACTCTCCCCTACTTTCTTATATTCGGTCTCGAACAACGTCACCGCTTCGTCGAACGAGACGTTCGCGTAATGGCAATCGATGGCGAGTTTTTGAATGGCTTCAATCACCGGTCCGCGTGAAGCGTCCTGGTCGACCCAATCCTTTGACACGAACGTGCCACGGCCACGATGCATCTCGAGCAGTCCGAGACGCTCGAGCTCTTGGTAGGCCTTACTGACCGTATTCGGGTTGATGACGAGGTCGGTCGCGAGTTCGCGTACCGACATGACCTTGTCCCCGGGCCGTAAAATGCCACGGATGACGAGCGCTTTCGTCTGGTTGACGATCTGTTCGTATAATGGTTCCGAACTTTTCATATCGATGTTGTAAAGCAATGGCTCACACCCTCTCCTTAAATCCGTTATAAGTGTATTATATGTACTAGCACACGTAAATGCAATAGTTCTTCGATGGCATCTTTAGTTTACAGGTAATTGGAAATAATTTGTATACGCCTTTAGACCGAGACGTGGGTGGGACTTTTCGGGTACATTGGAGGAGAGGTGACAGCAGACATGAAAAAGAGATTATTGATTGGCGCAGCCGCCCTCTTCGTGGCAGGCACGATGTACGGACGCGGCGAAGCGACGGAACGTTACGAGACATACATTTATGACACATATGGGGAAAACGTCGAGGTGGACGTGTCACGTGATTGGAAAATGGCGAACTTCAAAGCGACGTTTGAACTCGAACGTCCCCCACTCCGAGGCACGTATCACGCCCGGACGTACGGTGACGGGACAATCCATGACGACGTGATGCCGACGTACTGGGTGAACGAAGCAGAGTCGACGTTACACACCCGGCTCGTCGACGCGAATGCCTTGACGGAAGCAGAGACCGTGCGCGCGACCGTGTTCGATGGCGCCGGACGAGGACAGACGATCGAGACGATGCCGGCGACGTCCATCTTCGAACTGAACCCTGAACGATTTTTAGGTGTCGCGATCATGTTGCACGAGGCGTGGGACAATACGGACGAGCAAAAGCAACGCGTCCTCGACATCATCCGTCTGCTCGAGGACGATGTGAGGTCGATTCACTTCTCGTTCGACGGGACGCCGGATGAGGATGACGACTTCACGGAACGTTATTTGAACGTGACGCAGAACGGGCGCGACGGCGAGCCCTCGTTCGCCTCGCTCCAGACGATCGACGACTTGAACGACCACGACCGGCTATATGGGTTCGACGAGACGACGTTCATCACGGAATACCGCTTTGACGGGACGGAATATGAGGAGTGATCACCATTCGCAAAAGCGGATGGTTTTTTTGTGAGCATTCTCCTTTACAGGACATCGTGAATGTTTTACATTTGACGAGTCAACAATTGACTTATCAAATGAGAGGGGTGAGACACCACAGATGGAGTTACGAGACATCAGCCGACTGCTGTACCAAATCAAACTGGCGGACCAACGCGTCGCGACCTCGTTCGAGAAAGAGACGGGGTTCAGCCTGACCCGTTATGAGATGCTCATGATTGTGCATGACAAGGGCATCTGTTCGCAAAGCGAGATTCAGCAGGCGATGAAAATCGACAATGCGGCCATCACCCGCCATTTGAAGATCCTTGAAGAAAAAGGCTACGTCCGACGGGAACGGAACACGGCGAACCATCGTGAAGTGTTCGTCCATTTGACCGACGAAGCCAAGTATGACTTGACGAGCTGTGAACAAGATCACGACCGCGGCAAGCATTTGATTACGAGAGTGCTGTCCGAGTCAGAAATCAATCAGCTGTCGAGTCTGCTGCAAAAGCTGAACCAACTATAACAAGAGAGAAAGAGGTAATATCCATGGCAACTACATTCGAAAACAACACATTCACTGACGTGATGCTCGGTCGCAAATCGATCCGCGTCTACGACGAGAACGTCAAAATCTCACAACTTGAAATGCTTCAAATGATCGAGGAAGCGACAACAGCCCCGTCTTCAGTCAACATGCAACCATGGCGCTTCGTCGTCGTCGAGAGCCCAGAGGCGAAAGAGACGCTCAAGCCGCTCATCCGCTTCAACGTCCGTCAAAACGATACGTCGGCTGCGATGGTGCTCATCTTCGGTGACATGGAATGTTACGAATATGGCGAACAGATTTACGACCAAGCTGTCGCGGAAGGCAAAATGCCACAAGAAGTACGCGACCAGCAGCTCGGCGCCATCCTCCCGTACTACAAAAACTTGTCTAAACAAGAGATGAACGACATCGTCAAAATCGACTCGAGCCTCGCCGCGATGCAGTTCATGCTCGTCGCCCGTGCGCACGGTTACGACACGAACCCGATCGGCGGTTTCGAGAAAGACCAACTTGCGGAAGCGTTCGGTTTAGACAAAGACCGCTACGTGCCGGTCATGATTCTCTCAGTCGGTAAAGCTGCAGAAGAAGGCTACCAATCGGTCCGCCTCGACGCTGAAACAATCACGAACTTCAAATAATCGGAGGAACCCCACATGATCCTAATCAATGCCATCTTCGACGTGAAAGAAGACGCGTTTGACAGCTTCTTAGCGGACATCAACAAGCTCATCGATTCGTCGAAACAAGAAGCCGGTTGCTTGAGCAATGAGCTGTTCCAATCGACGACGTCAGAGAACCGGTTCGTCATGATCGAGAACTGGGCCGACCAAGCGGCCGTCGAGCAACACAACCAAAACCCGGACCTCATCGCGTTCGCTCAAAACGTAGGCAACTACGTGACGGCGAAACCGGTGCTCCATGTGACGGAAGTGAACTGAACAAAAAACTCCGCCCTACATGATGTAGGAGCGGAGTTTTGCTTATAGTCCGATGATCGCGACCGACACACCGAGGACACCGATGAGCGCCATCGCGTAAACCGGTACGCGTGGCATCTCGCCGTTGTTATCGAGCGCCTTCCCGAACATGTAGAACACGAGCGGGTGAACGAGGAACGGCATCGAGAAGATGAGCGGGATGAGAAGCGATGCTTCCGTCCCGAACATGCCGCCTTGAATCGCCGCGAAGAGACCGAAGTGCGAGATCGCAGACGACTGGGCCATTGCCGAATAGTCGAATGCGATCGTGCTGAAGCTGAGGAGCACGAGTCCGCCGAAGACGGCCATGATCTGCCAGCCGAACGAGAACTGCATGAGCGCCTTGACTTCTTTGAAGTCTTCGCCGTTCGCAGCGCGCAAGTTTTTGAGCGCGAGGAACGTGAGCGTGAGACCGACCAAGACGATGATCGCCGTCGGCCAAATCCAGAGCGCCCCGTTATCGGCACTGACTGCCAAAATCGAGAAGACGAAGATGTGACCGAAGAACGGGATGTTGATCATGATCGGGGCACGTTTCGCTGCGACTTTCCCGAAGTCACCAGCCGTACATGCGCCTGTGAGACCACTATGCGACAGTGATCCGGCCATACCTGGTGCGAGGTTACGGATATGCGCCGTGCGGGCGAACCACATGAGAAGCGCAATCCCACCGAACATCCAGAACAACTGGCCGAAGAATCCGTAGAAGAGGACCGAGTTCATACCTTCGATGGCGAACGCGTCACTGATGCGTGACCCCCCGACCATGAAGTTCGCTGCCAAGACGACCGGGATTCCGGCGAAGAGGAGCGCGCGAACCGTCGGACCATACGTCCAGTTTTGGAAGATGGCACCGAGTGCTGACGAGACGATCATCGCGAAGAAAATCTGCGGGAGCGCGATGACGGGTTGGACGAGCATGGCAATCGCGTACGAGACGAACAAGATGGCGAGAAGAATCACCGTCTCAATCAAACCTTTACGCATATACACTTGTTTGTCGTCGATTTGCGCCTTGTGGTCGATCAAGAGGAACGACGCCGCGAGACCGATTAATGCGAGGATCGGGTAGTAAAGCATGATGCCTTCCGCCGTACCCGGTTGAATCATCATACGGAAGAACCCTTCTAGTCCGACGAGCAAGAAGAACGAACGGAGGATGAAGATGAACTGCGTCCGTCCCGTTCCGAGGAACATCTCTTCTTTTGACGGCACGACGATGTCTTTTACGTCGAGCGCTTGCTTGCTTAAGATTTTACGAAGCTCTTGTCCCCCGACGAAGAACGAGACGACGAGCGCGATAATCGTCGTCCGTGACATAAAGTCGACGAGTGGGAACTCCGGGAGACCCGGTGTCGCGATGCCCATCTCGACCATGACGAAGCCGAGACCGAGGCCGAAGATGACGATGACGAGGATTGGCGAGAACCGTGAACCGGCCACGACCATCCGTGACAAGATGACCATCGGGATGACGAAGGCCATTAACAACCAAAACTGGTTGAGTAATTGAACTTGAGATAACTGCTGTACAATTTCCATGGATAAACCCCTTATACATTTTTTTCACACTGTCTCGAAGTGTAACGCATTGTCGATTTTGTGACAAGGGGGTGTGACGTATTGTAAATATTGAAAGCGGAACCAAGTGAAATGGTCCCGCTTTCGGTTAGTTATTCGATTGACGAAGACCCCAAATGCCTTTATTTCCTGTGGCATAAAACAAGTCTTCTTTCCCGGCGAAACTTGCGGAATCACTCGAGTGGGCACGAATTTGTTTGTTGACGTGCGCCTTCCAATCTTTGTAACGATCGAGTTCGAGTTGATAGTATGATTTTTCGACATACGCATAAATGTCTTTTAAAGATGCCGTCCCACCGTGGTGTTGGAGGGCAAACTGGATTTTACGTAGTAACAGGCGTTTCACATTACCCCACCTTTCTACTTCTGTTTCATTTCAAAGTAGTCTTCTAATTTGTTTTCAACTGCTAATTGAATAGCAGCATGCGCTTGTTTAGTCGGAATGCAGTACTTCTCTCTGACAATAAGTTTCCCATTTGCATTCTCAAATGGTGATTTACCTGTTTTTGGTGATTCTGTCGTCAAGGCTTTAAACGGTAGCGAATTTAGATGACGTTCTATTTCCTTCTGTGAAAATGATTCTTGAAATATTTTAGCGATACCATTTAATGAATGTTCTTCACTTTGCTTTCTTACCAAATCGTAGTACTCTTTTGCGATCACATCAGCTGATAATGGGTGAAACCAATCTTCAAATCCTCTATTGAGCATGATTTGGATAACATTCATTTTATATGTACCTTGACGCGCAAAACCATCAATAAAGTTACAAAAAGACTGTATAGCGATCTCTGATGAGTTGATAGGTATTTTATCGTTCAGCATGCTCATCCTTTCGCTTTCCGACTAAAGTAGTAATGTAATCGAACATCTACAATCTGTTTAACCCATTCATAAACGGTTAGATTGCGGAACGCTTCATTGAATTCAATATGCAGAGTTTCATCTTCTACATAAAACGGTCCTTTGGCAATTTTATCGAATGGCATTCGTAACAATAATTTTTCAATTTTTTGTTGATGGAATGGTTGCTGAAAGTCTTTTGTCTGTCCATCAATCTGCTGACGATATGGTTTATTTTTAATGTATTCATAAAAAGGAAGAGCGGCTTCAGATGCTTTAAGTGGCTTGTACCAGTTCTCTTCTCCTCGTTTTAGCATAATTGAAAGTACAATCATTTTATAGCTTTTGGTCATGCTCGTGTATTCCACCTCGATAAGAAGCGACTTTACATCATTGTATATTCTCGCTTCTTCCTCACTTAGTTCTCCCAGTTTATGAAAGAATCCGAAGAACCCACCAAGCTTTCTCCATTCGGAACGATAAGCGTCTATAGAGTACTCTCCTCGTTGGATTAATTCCATGTAGCTCGGGCGCCTACCTATTTCTTCTTTCACCATGAAATAATTTTGTTTAAGTAATTGCTGACGCGTTGAGGAACGTGTCACCATTTTCTTCAGTAAGCCAACAGTCTGTAAATCAAACTCAATTGTACATGACGAAGGTAGATCAATCGTAGTTGGTAAGGAACTCACTGTATCTTGTCGGCTAGTCGTCAACAAAGCCAATTTCTTATCAATATTTTTATAGTTCCCAATTAAATCGATAATCGTACAATGCGTCTTTCCTTTTGATAGACGTAGCCCTCGTCCAATTTGTTGGGTGAATACTGTCAATGATTCAGTCGGACGACAGAACAATAGCGTATCGATTTCAGGAATATCGACACCTTCATTAAATAGATTCACTGCAAAAATGATGTCCAATTGTCCTTGCTTTAATTGGGCAATTACTTCCGTTCGATCATAATCGGCCTGACTATGAAGCGCTACCGCTTGTACTCCTTGCCTCCTGAAATAATCAGCCAAATATTCAGCTTGTATAACGGAAGAACAAAAGCCGAGTGCTCTCGATTGATGATGCTCTGACCAGGCCCTATAAATCTTCTCGGCAACACTTTCTTTTAACTGTTCTGCCAATAACTCTTCTTGATCATAACGACGTCCATTGATCAGACGAATCTGAGAGTAGTCGATTTCATCATAGATTCCAACGTAATGAAACGGGGTTAAAAACGATTCTTCAATCGCTTCCGTAAAGTGCATCTGGAAGGCGACGTTATCATCACAAAGTGCATATACGTCTCCTCCGTCTAAACGGTCAGGCGTTGCAGTCAAACCGAGTAAGAACTTCGGTTGAAAATAATCTAGCACTCGACGGTAGGAAGGAGCAGCCGAATGATGGAACTCATCCACGATTATCAAATCGAATTGCTCCGGGTCATATTGCTCCATCCTTTGTTTCGAAGCTAACGTTTGAATCGAGGCGAACACGACGTCAGCAGTATCTTGATTTCTTGATTCACCACCGAGTAGTAACCCAGTCTTCCAGTCATTCGCCACATTGAGGAATGACTTTTCTGCTTGTAACAAAAGTTCTCTTTGATGTGCAACGAAAAGGACACGTTTGAATTGTCGTGCAAAGAATGCACTCAAATACGTTTTCCCTAATCCTGTCGCCAAGACGAGCATAGCCTTTTTCCGACCTTCCGCCATCGTTTCTCGGAGAGCCAATAACGCTGCGTCTTGGACAGACGTCGGGGTAATCGAATCATCTTCTATGTAGACGGGAGAATGTTCAGCGACCTCCCATTCTTTCATTCGATCCTTTCGCGCTTCATACTCTTCACGATAAGGCTGTAACGAGACTGGATTCATCATTTGCGCATATTCACTATAAAATAATTCATGGAACGCAGCGACTGACTCTTCGAACACTTCCTCTGACACATTCGAAGGAATTTCAACATTCCATTCCACACCATGATTTAACGCACTATGCGATAAATTCGAGGAACCCACAAAAAACGTACCGCTTTCTATTGTACGGAACAAATACGCCTTTGGATGGAACGACCTCCCTTTTGAGCGGTATAGCCGGAGCTCATGATTATTGCATTTAAAATGAGCCACTTGTGCATTCTTCTGAGCCACCGAGTGCGGACAACTGAGCCACTCAGTGCGGACACTATACCACTTATACGCTTAATAGCTTTTCTCCCCTATACTTGAGATGCATGCCGTCGGCATGACATTGAAGTATGGGGGTTTTGTTTTGATTGATGGTCGCAAGATACTGGA